>JAJAYT010000398.1 GCA_026786085.1 Microcoleus sp. CAN_BIN18
AGGGATTGTTCATGGCGACACACCCTACGATTACTGCGTCAAGCGGATTTTCAGAAGACGCGAGATTTACCTGGAGCAATTGTCCTTGCTCCATCAGGAAATGATGACGAATTGCTGACTTCCAGTGAAATTTTGGATTTAAAATTAAATGCTAAATTAGTGGTATTAAGTGTTTGTAATACTGGCAGAGGAAAACTCACAAGCGATGGCGTGCTTGGGTTATTTCGTGCTTTAATTAGTGCTGAAGTTCATAGTATTCTGGTTCTTCTGCGGTCAGTGCCAGATGCTGCGACAGCGGAATTAATGGCAGAATTATATCGCTAGTTACAGCAAAACTCGAATAAAGCTTAAGCGATGTTGATGAGAATGAAGATGCACCCAAATGCACAAGATTGAGCGGCGTTTACGCTAATTGGTGAAGCAGAATAAGATTGTTATCTTCGCTTGCTACACTGCTTGAGGGTTGCAGCCAAACAAATCGGAGGTAGAGGCAAAAACATCTTTTTTAAGAATTAAATGCCGATCGCCATCTCGACTGATTAAGCCTTGCTGCTGCAATTTTCCCAACATTCGCGTTACAGTTACCCGTGTCGTACAAATAGCATTAGCAATATCTTGATGCGTCAAACGGATGCTCAAACGAGTTCCTTCAACCACAGGCTGACCGAAGTCCTGTTGCAATAATAGCAGAAGTTGATACAAATGGTCTTCTACTCGGCGCTGTCCGGCGATCGCCAAAATTGATTCCATTTGCCGCAGCCGCCGTACCATTTGAGGCAACAACTCGTGAGCCAATTGAGGAGAAGCTTCGATTTCTACCATAGAATACCAGATTAAATAAACATCTGATGTCGCCGTAGCTCGGTAAGTCTGCAAGCTTGTCAACCACAAACCGAAACACATCGAAGGCCCCACCCAACCCAAAAGTCCTTCTTCCCCGGTAGGATAAAGCGTACTCAGTTGTGCTAAACCTTGACAGACGCGCCAAAGCCCTTGGGACATCAAAGGAATTGTTTCGCCCTTAGCATAAAAATGCAAGTTTCGAGTCGCTCCTGTGTTATGCTGGACTTCCGCTAAAAGTGCTTTCGATGTTGGTGGCATATCTGTTATTTCCAGCTAAAAAACAGTGGTCTGAGACCTATGGATCTCACTCTAGCTCACGAAGGTAAAAGCTAGGTAAAGGTTAGGTTAGGGGGAAGATAAGCTTTAGTCGTTAGTCATTAGTTATTAGTCATTAGTTGTTTGTTATACCAATTCTGAAAATTAGTGGTAAATATTCATTGTAAACGAGCATCTGTAGTAGGGAAACGGCACTACCGTGTCCAAATATCGGGTAGGGAAACGGCACTGCCGTGTCCAAATATCGGGACGGTTGTTGATCCGATTTAAAACTATAATATCTACCAAAGGTCGATCGTCACTCACATCAAAGGTCGATCGTCCTCAGCATTGAATTTAAGCAAAACCTTCGGCTACTTTTCCATGATGACCACAAAATCCTCAATCATCACATCAAAAGTGCGGGCTAACTTGTGCACTGCGGCAAAATCAACCATTGCCATTCCCTGAGAACGGGCATAATTGCTAATCGTACTGTATCCCACGCCCGATCGCTGGGCAACCTCCTTGAGCGTCCATCCCTTCTCGGCCGCCAACTCTCGAACCCGCAACCTGACTAAACCTTTACTCATAAAAAAACTCGGTAAGTGGGAAACTCAGTATCTTCAGACCTGAGAGGGAAACGACCAGGCGGTTTCAACCGCCTTGAATCTTTCTGTATCCATTACCGCCTTGGAGTTGCTTGACTTGGTGTACTTTTGTAATGTACTTTCGGCAGGACAGTTACCACCTCAAATCTCGCAACCCTGTACGCATAATGTTTGCTCTTTTGGAGCCTCCCTTTCGGGGTAATGTTCGCTTGTCGGTCGATGTTATAAGAGCTTTTTAGACCTGCAACACTGCCTCAGTGACTTTAAGACTGTTTAATTGCAGATGACAGAGCGGAAAACTAGCGTCGCATTCGCCGGTGTCGTGACTCAAATAACGTAGACCTCTAAGGTCTTAGGCTGGTCAGCACAGCTTGCTCGATTTCTCTTACAAGCTCAGTCCCTTTAGGGCTGAGTTACTGACATTAGCTATTTACAAAATTTTGGATTTAGTATACTATCAAAAGGCGATCGCCCACGGTCTGCAAACTAAAGACGATCGCCAGTTCAAATTAATCGTGACAGATAATTTCTGTCGATCGCACCCAGCAGATACATTTATTTACCACCAGGTGCAACTACTATGATATCAGAGAATCAGTTAAGATCGTCAGAAATCGGCGCCTCAAAAATTATTCATAAGTCTTCGGTTGTCAATGCGCGATCGAGATTTGTCACCGAAGAAACAGTAGCACTGCTGTTCAACATCTCACCAGACGAAATTTATCGTATCGAATGCTGTCACAACATGGTGTACGTGCACGCCAAAGGCCTGAGTCGATTTGTCAGCTACGCCGATTTCCCCCCAATCTTACAAGTAAAAGAGCCCTGCGCTCAAGATTTTGCCGACTGGTATAAACGCTGGAATGCGAAACTAGCACCTCAGTTTTGGACGAAATTCTATACCTACAATTTCAAAGAGGCTGTTTCAGTTGACAGCTTGCTTGAATGGGGCCTCTTAGTCGCTACAGTCAAATCGGTAATTTCAGCCCCAGCATTGCAACAGCTACGAGATGTTTACGCCGCAGAAAAAACATTGATGGAAACTTTTTAAAGCAGGCGGGACGAGTAAAATCGCGATTGTTGGCTACGAGTAAATGTAAGGTGCGCATTGCGCACCCTACGCGTTCAAAATTTAGATCAAAACTCTTGTTTACCTGCCAATTCCCACATATTGGAAACCAGCCGCTTCTAAAACTTTCTTATCTAAGAAATTGCGGCCGTCAATCATCACTGGATGATTCATCAACTTCGCCATTTTCTCATAATCTAAATTGCGAAATTGCTCCCAATCAGTAACTAACACCAAAGCGTCGCAACCATCAGCCAATCTTTGTGGGTCAGTTTCTACCAAAACTCCCGACAAACCGTGACGCATTCCAGTCTGAGAAACAATCGGATCGTAAGCTTTAACTTTAGCTCCCAATCGATTTAAATTCTCGATTAAATTCAGGGAAGGAGCATCGCGCAAATCATCAGTATCTGGCTTGAAAGTCAACCCCAAAAGTCCGACAGTTTTACCTTTGAGAATTTTCAAAACTTGCTGCAATTTTTCGATAGCAATCAATCGCTGACGTTCGTTAACTTCTACTGCTGCTTTCAACAAATGCGCTTCATAGCCGTAATCGTCAGCGGTGTGAACTAAGGCCGAAACATCTTTAGGGAAACAAGAGCCACCCCAACCAATTCCTGCTTGCAAAAACTTGCTACCAATTCGCGAATCTAAACCGATTCCTCGCGCGACTTGGGTAACATCTGCACCGACTCGATCGCAAATATTAGCAACTTCATTAATAAAGCTAATTTTAGTTGCCAAAAAAGCATTAGCAGCGTACTTAATCATCTCGGCTGAACTGATATCAGTCATCACTACGGGCACTGGTGGTAAGGAAGCATTTTCGGCAAATTTGCGATCGACAATCGGGCTGTAAAGTTCTACCATCATATTCATCGCCCGTTGGGAATTGCTTCCGAGAACAATGCGATCGGGATTAAAGGTATCATGGACTGCACAACCTTCTCGCAAAAACTCTGGGTTACTAACCACATCAAATTGAACACCACTTTTTGCTACGACTTCTTCCCCCGTAACCCCTTCGCTATTTTGAGGTTTTTGACGTTCCGCTAAACCGTCGAGTACAATTCTTCGCACCCAATCCCCGGAACCGATGGGCACGGTGGATTTATTTACTAATACTTTGTAGTCGCCATCAAGGTGAGCTCCAATGCCGCGCGCAACTGCCTCCACGTAACGAGTATCGCTTTCTCCTGTAGGCAAAGGAGGGGTACCCACGGCAATAAATAAAATCTCTCCGTGAGCAACTCCAGCCGCCAAATCTGAGGTGAATTCTAGATTGCCCGATGCAGATGCAGAAGACATTAATTCCGAAAGTCCGGGTTCAAAAATTGGCGATTGTCCAGACTTCATTAATTTGACTTTTTCTTCGTTGTTGTCTACGCAAATCACATGATGCCCGATGTGGGCTAAACAAGTACCGGTGACTAAGCCAACATATCCTGTACCGATGACACATACACGCATAGAAATATCCTCAAAATTAGTTGACAGTTGACAGTTGACAGTTGACAGTTTTTATTAGTCAGATTGCAGATTGAGGAATCAAAAGGGAATAGGAAAAAAGGAAGAGGGAAGAAGGAAGATGGAAGAAAGAAGAAAGAAGGAAGAAGAAAATTGTACCCTTTCCCCCTTTCCCGTCTCCCTGTCTCCCCCTCCCCCACTCTCCCCATCTCTACTTTTGGTTTCCCTCAATGCGATCGCGAAAATCCTTGATAGTCAACTCCAAACCTTGATCCAGCGGCACAGTCGGCTCCCATCCCAACCATTTTTTGGCAAGAGTAATATCCGGTTGTCGCTGTTTCGGGTCATCTTCTGGCAGCGGTTTAAAGATAATTTCCGCGCCTGGATTAATCATGTTTTGAATTTTCTGGGCTAATTCCAAGATGGTGTACTCCCCTGGATTCCCCAAATTCATCGGCCCGATTTCGTCACAATTCATTAGCCGAATAAATCCTTCCACCAAATCGGAAACGTAGCAAAAACTCCGGGTTTGGGAACCGTCACCGTACACAGTCAGCGGTTCATTCCGCAAAGCTTGAGCAATAAAATTGCTCACAACTCGGCCGTCATTTTCTAACATCCTCGGGCCATAGGTATTGAAAATTCGGACAACTCGAATGTCTACCCCATTTTGCCGATGGTAGTCAAAAGATAGGGTTTCAGCGACTCGTTTGCCTTCGTCATAGCAGCTCCGAATTCCGATACAATTAACGTTGCCACGATAATCTTCTGTTTGGGGATGTACGTCAGGATCTCCGTACACTTCGGAAGTGGAAGCGAGAAAGAATCTGGCTTTTACTCGTTTGGCCAATCCCAACATATTCATCGTGCCGATGACATTTGTTTTAATTGTCTTGACAGGATTGTACTGATAGTGTACCGGGGAAGCGGGACAGGCCAGATGGTAAATCTGATCTACCTCTAACCGAATCGGTTCCGTGATGTCGTGGCGGATCAGCTCAAAGTATGGGTTGTCCAGCCATTTGAGGATATGACGCTTAGTCCCGGTGTAAAAGTTATCCAGGCAGACTACCTCGTGTCCTTGGGCCATTAGCCGATCGATTAGGTGGGAACCGAGGAAACCTGCACCGCCTGTGACTAAAATTCTCATGGTGGAAACTGCTGTTCTGTTTAGGTTGTGGGACTATGGTACAAAAAATCAGGCGATCGAGTGAAACTTGCTAATAGAATAACAAAATTGCGATCGCCTATGTAAACACTTAGACATTTCGCTCATCAAATCTTTAATTAACTTAGCATTGTCAAATATATTGAAGTGAGTGCGTGGGATGTGGTATCTCAGTTAGCAATGATTATTTAAAGTTCAATATTCCGCAAAAATACTGTTGACAATAATTTATTTTTGAGTTAGTGGTTATTTGTAATGCTATCGCTTTTGTCTCGATCGAGCCAAGAAAAGGGTGATTATCTCTAGATATCTACCGCCATACTCGACAGTATTTTGGCACTACCAGAATGGGTGTAATAAAGGTGCGATCGATCGCACTTCACATCCTAATACAAAAATTATTAAATCGGGATCTTGACGTTTTTGTAGTATGTTCGTATTATAAAATTGACAGGAAGTGCGATCGACCTGTCAACACAAGTGAACAAAATTAACAAAAAAACTATGCAACCCATCCGACAATGCGACGTAATTCTCACTCCCACAGAGCAAATTCAAGGACAAAAAAAACCTCACCTAACCCTCGCCGAAGGTGAAGTCACCGGACATTCGTCACCGATTGTGAGTATTAGCGTAATATCAATACTTTCAGCCATCACTAGCTAAAACTCTAGCAAGTTGCTCTCAAATCAGTCATTTTAGGTACTTTTGAAGCCTTGTCGGGACTGACTTACACCCTTCAGTCTCCCTTGCCTGTTACCTGACTGCAAGCAATCTCATCTAGCAATAATCTAGAGCTAGCTTATGTGTTCACTGTCATGTATTTTGAAAGTAGCTAGCTACTTAGCTAGCTAAATTGAGAATATGTCTGTTGTTTTAGGCGATCGCCCTTTTAGACAATAAAAAACCCGCCGGGTTAGAGCGGGTAAGTTGTGAGTTTGTCTGTTGCCTGAGAGTAGTCAAGCTTGAATCGAGCTATGCGTATACCTCGATTGAGACTAAGGGAGTGTCAGGTCGGGTGATTCAGAAATTAGATCAAGTAATGCCTCAACGTCTGCCAAGTCTGCTTTAGATTTTTTGCGCTTGCCCTTTAACTGGTTAAGCAAGTCAGCAGGTTCTGGTAAATCAAGTTGTGTCTGTTGCTGCGATCGTAACTCGGATAACTCTCGCTCTAACTTACTTATTTGTGCCTCTAGTGCCTCTATCCGACTATCTGCAATCGTAACCGTAACTTTATCTGTAACTTTAGCTTGACGGTTGTGAGGGAGTATTCAGCGTCCCCCCTAT
>JAJAYT010000399.1 GCA_026786085.1 Microcoleus sp. CAN_BIN18
AAATTAAGCGGAGTAGTATTGACAAAACTCGACGGTTCTGCTAAAGGTGGTGTTGCCCTAGCAGTAGTGCAGCAGCTTGGTCTGCCCATCCGGTTTATTGGAGTCGGGGAAAGCATCGAAGATTTGCGCCCGTTCTCTAGTTATGAATTTGTGGAAGCCCTGCTCGATTTTAGATTTTAGATTTTAGATGGATGAGGTATCTGTAGCCGTCCCGATTTTTGGAGGCGGATACAGAACTTCAAAGTCTCCAATCATCGGGCCTCAAACTAGCATCGAACCAAAATACTAAAGAGAAAAAAACCAGTTTCCTGCTCGGTGGTGCTGTGTAATATCGTTTCTGGTTGCATCGCTATTGTTCAAACAGTCAACAGTCAACAGTCAACAGTCAACAGTTAACAGTTAACAGTTAACAGTTAACAGTTAACAGTTAACAGTTAACAGTCAACAGTCAACAGTCAACAATCTTCTTCCTGATTAAGATCTAAAATCACAAATTTAAAATGACTGCTGTGCCTTTGCCTCGCCCCTCACCTCAACCTGCTGACCGCCCTCCTGGTCGCAATTCCAACGACGCGACGCCAGTATTTGCCCTCAAAGAACTGGTAGCACGCTTGCACCGATACCAGCATAACGTTCAAGATATGTTGGGTTCGCTGGGGTTTGCCCTGCGCAGTTTTAATAATCTCAATCAATTTTTGGAATTAGTGCCTTTGGTGGCGACTCGCATTACCGACGCCGATGGGGCAGCTTTAGTGCTGTTCAAACCCAACGGTCAAGTCAGGTTCCAGCAGTTGCACTGTCAGGAAGGACGACAGTGCCAAGATATGCGAAAAGCCTTGGAAATAGCCACCAGACAAGCTACAGCAGGTGCGGGCGCGGCGGCTGGTGAATCTTTTGCCGGAACTTCTAGTCTTGACTTGCAAGTGAGCCGTTATTTGGGCCCGGATGTTCATTTGTTTGGAGCGCCAATTCTAGTCAAGAATTTGGAACGCGGACGGCTTTATGTTTTTAGCAGTGACCCACAATATCTTTGGACTCCCGGCAGACAGAAATTAGTTCGATTGGTGGCGGATCAAACTGCTGTGGCGATTTGCAAAGACGAACTTACTGTTAAGTTGGCTGAAAAAGAACGCTTAGACAGAGAGTTAGAAATCGGGGCGGAAATTCAATTGCGACTACAGCCCCGCAGTTGTCCGAAAATTCCCGGTCTTGATGTGGCCGCCTGCTGCCAAACTGCTAGCAGAGTTGGTGGCGATTATTATGATTTTATTCCTGCTGACTATGACCCGATCGGCAAAGAAGATGAGGGGGAAGACCCCCCATCCCTGATCAAAAATCTCAAGTCCAAAATCGACAAGGGCCGCTGGAGCATCGTCATCGGCGATGTGATGGGCAAAGGAGTACCGGCTGGCCTGTTGATGACGATGACGCGGGGTATGCTGCGGGCTGAGGTTTTGAACCGTCACTCGCCAGCAAGAATTTTGCAACATTTAAACCGGGTAATGCACGCGGATTTGGAGAATTCTCACCGTTTTGTAACTCTGTTTTATTCGGAATACGACCCGAAAACTCGCGTTCTGTCTTACAGTAATGCTGCTCACCACCCGCCTTTGTTGTGGCAAGCTGCAACTAATTCGATTCTTCAGCTTGATACTTTGGAGGGAATGTTGATTGGCCTGGATGCGGATTCGCATTACCAAGAAGCGCAAGTGCAATTGCAGCCAGGAGATACTATTATTTATTACACAGACGGATTTACCGATGCTGCTAATCAAAGGGGCGGTCGGTTTGATGAGGAAAATTTGATCTCGGCTTTTCAGTGGGCTTGTCAAAATTATCAGCAGTCTGAAGAAATTTTGGATTATTTGTTCGATCGCGTTCACCAGTTTATCGGCATAGGCAACCGCAATGAAGATGACATGACACTGGTTGTACTTAGAGTAGCACCGACCGCAGGAGAAAATCACCATGATACTTAATTTAATCCCGGAAATTACCGCTGGATTGATCAACTCGATTAGTTGGCACGATGCTGTTCACGTGTTTGTTTTGAAATCTCATTTGAGTTCGACGCCGGTTTTGGGTCAAAGCTACGACATTCTTACGAATTTCCAGAAATCATGGAATAATTTTGTTTCGACTGGCCAAATAGGAGCTTTTTTTATAGGTATAATGGTCGGCTGGTTCATTAAAGGAATTATGCCTTAGAGTTATGACTGAAACAGGCATCAGGAAACGATTTAAAAGGTTCGTAGTCTGGACTTTAGTTTTTCCTGATGCAGCAGCATAATTTTAATAATTTTGTAGTCTAGAATTCAGTTTTTTAGTGTCTATACAAGTATTATAAAACTTCATTAAGATTGTAAGCATCAATAGACAATGGTAGTATCGTATAGTCAAAAAGGTCAAATGAGAGAATTATTGCCCTCGTTAAAAATGGAGAGTCTGAATGCAACTAGCAGAGAGACACATCATTAAATCCACCGAGAATCGTTTTGTGGAAATTGACAGATTAGCCTTTAAATCCAAAAATTTGTACAACGCGGCTAACTACGTTATTCGTCAGAGTTTTGTCTATGGATGGGGTTATATCAGTTACAACGAAATGAACCGTTTAATGAAGTATCATCAAGCATACAAGGACTTGCCAGCCAAGGTAAGTCAACAAATATTGATGATATTGGACAAGAATTGGAAATCTTTTTTTGAAGCAGTCAAAACTTACAAAATTGAGCCGAATAAATTCACTGACCACCCGAAATTACCGAAGTATAAAGATAAAGTCAAGGGTCGGAATATTCTCGTCTATACGATTCAAGCAATTAGTAGTAAGGAACTAAAGAAAGGAATTATCAAGCTTTCAGGTACTAATATCTCAATCAAGACTCTTGTAAAACAAGAGCAAATTTGCCAAGTTAGACTGGTTCCCAAATGTGATTCCTATGTAATCGAGGTAATTTATAATGCCTGTGCTGAGCGTAGTCGAAGTAAGCCGGAGTCCACCGCCATTGCAAGTCCGAAAGAAGCAATTGCTAGTATCGATTTAGGGCTGAATAATTTAGTGGCGTTAACTTCAAATCAGCCGGGATTTGTCCCTGTACTGATTAACGGGCGACCATTGAAATCAATCAATCAATTCTACAACAAGCGTAAGGCACGACTACAATCTCAATTAAAAGGAAATCGCCAAACGTCATCACGCATTCAGCGCCTAACTCGTTGTCGCCATCAAAAAGTGGATAATTACTTGCACCACGCCAGTCGCTCCATCATCAATTTGATCGCATCACAAAAGATTGGGACGCTAGTAATTGGCAAAAACGCACAATGGAAAAACGAGATTGATTTAGGAAAGAAAACCAATCAAAACTTTGTAAGCATTCCTCATGCTCGACTAATTGAAATGTTGAAATACAAAGCTGAGTTGATGGGAATACAGGTAATAGAGCAAGAAGAATCCTATAATTCAAAATCGAACTTTCTCAATTTAGATCCAATTCCTGTTTACGGGAATATTAGAACCCTGGATGTCACATTTACTGGGAATCGAATTAAGAGAGGATTGTACAAAACGTCGTCTGGTCGATTGATTAACGCCGATGTTAACGGATCTTACAATATTTTGAGAAAAGCAATCCCAAATGCTTTTAGCGATGGGATAGAGAGCTGCGTAGTTCAGCCGAGGCGGGTTAATCCGCTCGAAGTGAAAGCGAAAGGGAGGGGACTTAATGCCTCCCACGTCATGCAATAGATGACTATACTTTTACTAGCTATAAAAAGTTTGTAGTAATTACCTTAGTCCTTTCTTGCCGAATTTGGGAGGAAGGACTTGCCTTATTTACTACGAACCGGAGGACTAAAGTCCGATGCTACTAACCGGAGGACTAAAGTCCTTACTACTAACCTGTTTTTATAGGTTCTGCAAGAGAGAGATAATCTAGTTTTACCAGCAATGACAACAACACAACCGAAAACTTGGAGTCAAAGATTTGAATCGGCGCTGCATCCAGCGATCGCCCAATTCAATGCTAGTATTGGCTTCGACATTGAACTGATTGAGTACGACTTGACTGGTTCTGTGGCTCACGCGAAAATGCTCGCCAAAACAGGGATTATTTCCGCATCAGAAGGCGAGCAGTTAGTCAATGGTTTGGAACAGATCCGTCGCGAATATCGCCAAGGTCTTTTTGTGCCGGGAGTTGATGCAGAGGACGTTCACTTCGCTGTAGAGAAGCGGCTGACGGATATCGTCGGGGATGCGGGCAAAAAGCTGCACACGGCCCGATCGCGCAACGACCAAGCCGGCACCGATACTCGCTTGTATTTGCGAGATCGCATCGCCGAAATTCGTGAGCAATTGCGAGAATTTCAAGGGGTTTTGCTCGAAATTGCGGATCTTAACGTCGAAACTTTAATCCCAGGTTATACGCACTTGCAGCGCGCTCAGCCGATTAGTTTGGCTCATTACCTGTTAGCTTATTTTGAAATGTCCGATCGCGATTGGGAACGTCTCGGCGATGTCTTGAAGCGGGTGAATATTTCACCTTTGGGTTGCGGCGCGCTCGCGGGGACGACTTTCGCGATCGATCGACATTATACGGCAGAACTCTTGCAATTTGACAAGGTTTATGCCAACAGCTTGGATGGAGTGAGCGATCGAGATTTTGCGATCGAATTTCTGGCAGCCGCCAGCTTGATTATGGTACACCTGAGCCGCTTGTCAGAAGAAATGATTTTGTGGTCTTCTCACGAATTTGGATTTATTACGCTCAAAGATAGCTGCGCTACGGGTTCTAGCATCATGCCCCAGAAAAAAAATCCCGACGTGCCGGAGTTGGTGCGGGGCAAGGCGGGGCGGGTGTTCGGACACTTGCAAGCTTTGCTCGTAGTCATGAAGGGACTACCTTTGGCCTACAACAAAGATTTGCAAGAAGATAAAGAAGCTTTGTTTGATACCGTCAAAACTGTACAAGGTTGCTTGGAAGCAATGACGATTTTGCTGCAAGAAGGAATCGCGTTTAATGGCTCACGCCTCGCAGCAGCGGTTGCAGAAGACTTTTCTAACGCTACAGACGTAGCAGACTATTTGGCCGCCAAGGGCGTTCCCTTCCGAGAAGCTTACAACCTCGTGGGCAAAGTCGTCAAAACCTGTCTTTCGGGGGGCAAACTCCTCAAAGATTTGACACTCTCTGAGTGGAAAGACTTGCACCCAGCCTTTGAGACAGACATTTACAGCGCGATCGCACCTCAGCAAGTGGTGGCGGCTCGCAATAGTTACGGGGGTACCGGGTTTGAACAAGTGAAAAAATCACTTATCGCTGCGCGCGATCGAATCGCCTAAACATCGTTGAATTCTGGGGAAAATTCAGGCTGGCTATCTACGAAAGAACGATCGAGTTTTTGACTCTGGTTCTAACTTCGGCAGATAGCCTGACTCAATTAATCTTCAGCAGCAGCCATGTCTTTGTCCCTGCCACCGCCGCCGCCGGTCATGGCGCCCATGCCACCGCCGTTACCGCCGTCAAATCGCCTTCTCTTGTTGGAGAACATATCTTGATTTCTCCGCTTGCGAAACTTGCGAGCGTATGCTTGATTTCGTTGTGCCTTCTCTTTCTTGAGATTTCGGCGCTTAGCCATTATGACCTCACTAATAAACTTGGACACTCCCCGGGCTTTCACGTCCAGGGATTCTTAATTTTGACAGTCTGAACACTCTTCGTTACTGACATTCTTGCTTGGGCGAAGACACTTGCTTGCGACATAATTTCTGAGCGCCAAAGTAGAGGTGTCTTCTCCCCAAACGTGCATTCCGGTATGTCCTACCGTACTCGCTCAGTTCTCTTTCTGTAGCTAGGTTTTCTTCAAATTTAGCTTTCCTAAACCGCAACACCGATCGGTGTGACTACGCACTCAACTAATCGAGTTAAGTTGTTACGTTGTTTAGTTATACTCAATTTTAGACCGATGACGATTATATCACACCCAGCACTCTTACGGATCGAGAAGAACACTCGCCCGAATCAGAGTCTCTTGAGTCGCTCTTCATCTGAGCCCGATCGGCACGCAATCTTGTTTATTTGCGAAAATATTTCTACAGACTCTTGACAAAATACCACAAATGATACTCAATCCTGGTGACCTAGCCCCTGTCTTCAGCCTGCCCGACGCTGCCGGCCAACTTGTCAGCCTCGCAGATTTTCGGGGGCGACGAGTTGTACTCTACTTTTATCCTCGGGATAACAGATACATTTAACCCGGCAATTCCCGGCAATCCGAGGTTGCTGTGTATGGCAAAACCTGATAATCGGTAAGGATTCCGGTTTTGGAGGTATCTCTCAAAGCTTTCAATAAAATATTAATAGCGCCGTTTAAGTCGCGGTCTAATTGATGACCACAGGAGGGGCAAGTAAAACGCTTGTTGCCTCCTAACTTTTTGTGGATATGTCCACACTTTGAGCAAGTTTTGGATGTGTACTCTTCTGTCACGTCTACTACGATGCAACCGTGTTTGGCTGCTTGATGCTTCAACGTTTGTTTAAACTTGTAGTGACTCAGAGTAACCATCGCTCGGGAGGTTTTGGTAGCCAAGCGACGCTTTCCTTTCTTGACCATTTGTTGAGTCTCAAAAGTAGGCAGAAAGATTACTTTGTACTGATCACACAAGTATTTTGCTGTTTTTTTGTGCATCTCAGAGACTAAGTTTTTAATCTTAATTCTAATTTTGGCTGCACCTTTCCTTAGTCTATATCGAAGCCGCTTAAAACACTTGCCTTTACCTTGCCCTATAC
>JAJAYT010000400.1 GCA_026786085.1 Microcoleus sp. CAN_BIN18
CGCAAATGGTGATCGCATAGCTCCGGGAGTCGATCGCTCAAGAAACGATCTAAACCATTAACCGTCGTACACTGTCCCGATCGCAGCCCCTCCAAAAGCGCCGTCGTAAAAAAGCCCTGACGCAAAGCAGAAGTTTCCCGCGAAACTTGATTCGGGCGGCAAGAAAGCACCGTCGGGATTTCCAGTGCCCGGGCCACCTGGGCCGTTTGAGTGCCGATCGTTTCCCCCGCCTTCACAATCTGGCTGCGGTTCATATCAACCAGCACCAAAACCGTTTCCGTAGGAGCATTTTTCAGAGTATTCAACAGCAACTCTACCGGAATCCCCGTACCCTGAATATCAGCCGGATTGCCGTCAACCGGCATCAAATAATCCTTGCCTTCATAGCTGACACCGTAGCCGCTAAAAAAACACCAGAGTAAATCTCCCTGTTGCAGATGTTCCGCGCACAGGGTTTGGGTCAACCTCAGAATATTTTCCCGATTTGGATACGTTGATTGACCCCACAGCGACGGCGAACTATCCGTCATCAGCAGACATCCATCCGGCGCAAAACCAGCCTCCTCAGTCAAAAAACCGTACAGTGCCTCTGCATCCTCTTGGGCATAACTCAAAGGCTGGAGTAACTGATATTGATTGATCCCTATTGCAATACAAGCGTGATGTTTCATCCCCATATGCCCTATATATATAGTGGACAGCTTGCACAAAACGATAACACATCGCCGTTTAACGTTATACCGACTTTCGCCTCCAAGCGTCAGATAGCAATTGTCCGCAGACAGAAGTCCCAACCAGCGCCAAAATTCAGCATCGTGAAATTTTCACATTTTAATATTGCAGTAAAAAATTATACCCTGTGCCTGCATTCAGAAAAATAACGTTAAATTGGATACACAGGTAAATCTATTTCTTCTATTTGACCCTATTTTTCAGCAACTACACCAAAAAGGAGTAACCCGCTAAATGGTCTCTACCGCTCAAAAAGAAATCTCCACCTACAGCGAATCGCTACTGAAGCAAAAGCATCCTAAAAGTCACAACCATTATCGGTTTCAGGATTTTTTTGCCTTCGATCGCCAGTTTGGTACAATTAACGACTGGAACGAGTCGCGCAACATTTTTACCAGCGAAGACTTCATCATCGGTTTGGTAGAAGGACTCGAAGAAGAAGTAGGCCCGGCTTCCTCTGTCATCATGTATACTATTGGTTGCCAGTGGGGGCTGCAAGATTCCGAATTTTTCCAAAAATGGTTTAGTGCCGAATTCGGCCAGGACATTCGCCAGTCGAATCTCATGTTTCTGCTAGAAACTTGGTGGTGGCCTTTCACTGCTCAAGGTTGGGGTCGCTGGGAAGTTGACATGAGCGATCGCAAAAACGGCTGCATCTTCATCAACCTCTTTGACTCAGCAGTTGCTCGCACTCTGGGCGACGTAGGCAAACCAGTCTGTCACCTATACGCCGGTTTGTTCGCCGGTTTCTTCGGATCTCTAGTCAAAAAGCCTCTCAGTTGCATAGAACTCCAATGTTACTCAATGGGAGAAACCTATTGTAAATTCCTCCTCGGCAACCCAGATAAAATTGATGCAGCAGCATTCTGGCTCAACGAAGGTGCCAACGCCCGTGATATTCAAAATCGACTCGAACACGGTGAAATATTGCGTTAAACAACCTGGAAAGGCACATCCCCTGCCCTGCCTTTCCTCCCACCAATTTCGCGATGTACAGTGATGGTGGGCCTCTCCAGGCAGGAAGAAAGATGAAAAGTCAAACTTCATGGTTGGACAAGTCTGTCCAAGACTTCTTTGGTCACTACAATTGGCTAGGAAAACCTTTAGAAACCCAAAATGGCTCGACTCCTGGTCAAGTCCTGACTTTAACCCGATCGGTAGCAGACTTTTTTCAAGCTATTTCTTGGGAAGGAATTCCCGAAGTGGGCGCCCTGCCCCTACCGCCACCCTTGCCAGTAATTTCTATTTCTGAACCCGCAGAAATCACCATTGACGACCTATTCGACCTATTTTAATCCGTTTGGGGGAAGAGAAAACAAAAAATAGGGCAATCCTTTTTCCCTCTTCCCCCCAAAATCCATTGGTTAAATCCGTTAAATCCGTTAAATCCGTTCCACAATCTGTTGCCGAACTTCCTTTTATCAATTACCGATTACCACTTAATTAAAATCATGCACCCTGAGATTGAGGCGCTGCTGGATCAGGCAGAAAACCGCTTTTTAAAAGGCGAAGAACTTATAGCTTTTAAGCGTCAAATTGCCACCCTGTCCCAGCGCTTAAAAATTTACGAATTTTTGCGAGAGAAGGAAGCAAGCATCTTCCAACCAGTAGCCAACAAGCTACAAGAAACATTCCCCGATGAAAAAGAAGAAACCTTAGAACGATCGCTCAAACACTGGCTGTTAGTCTTGCGCTACTGTTCTATGGCCATGCTGCTGAACGATCGAGATTTTATCGAACAGCGACTCCTCGACTGGGTTTCTGGCATAGTCGAAGCCCACCAAACTCAAAAGATCGAAGCAACTGTTTGCAATCTCCTGCAAACTCGTTTAAAAGAACTGCTTTCCGAGCAAGCGCGGGCTATATTACAGCCATTTTTCGACCAAGCAGAGTCAATGATTATTGACCAAGATAATAAAGAGTAGGCAAATTCCCAATTCCCAATTCCCAATTCCCAATTCCCAATTCCCAATTCCCAATTCCCAGAAAGAATTGGTTTAAAGCCCCAAGCCCTAAAGGCGAGAAATTAAAATCAGACTATTCATTACTCCAATCCTCTTCCTTCTAGGTAGAGGTCGCACTCATCTGTCAACTGTCAACTGTCAACTGTCAACTGAATGAACGATGATTAATATTGCCGACTTGCTCAAACAGCCCCGACTCCCTGGAAACTACTTTGCCAGCGATGCCTATGTCCGAGGCGACCTCGAACTCGGCCTGCTCGAAAACCGCCGGGGCGATCGGCTCATAGCTCTCCCAGAAACACTCATTCAAGCCATTTACATCGGCTTAGAACAAGAAACAGGTCAAGCCTCCCGCCTCGTACTATTCAACTGCGGCCGCTGGTGGGGGAAAAACTTCTACGTGCGTTTTTGCGAAGAAGTTAGCGAATACTACGGTCAGCCAGTTTCCGAAATGGAAATGGTAGAATTTATTCAGGCATTGCAACAGTGTTGGAAAACTCACGGATGGGGAACATTTGAATTTGACCCCAGCCATTCCGAACAGGGATTTTTAATCGTCAAAATTGCCAACTCTGTTTTTGCTAAAACAGCTCCCAAATCGAAGCGACCAGCCTGTTTTCTAGAAGCAGGCATCTTAAGTTCGTTCTTTACTAAACTTACAGGCCGGGAACTTCACTGCGTGCAAACCTCCTGCGAATCTTTGGGTTCCGACTGCAACCGCTTTATTTTAGGGCTGCGCGATCGCCTCCAACCAGCAGATTCTATGGTCGAAGAAGGACAAGATCACGAAGCTATTATCAGTCAACTTTGCCAAAAAAACTGACTTATTTGACAGCTATTAGTTTGTTACTAATAGCTGTCATACCATTTTCGATTTTCGATTTTCGCATTGAAGATTGGGAATGACTGATATCATGTCCGATCGGACGACCATATAAGATTGGTTTGTAGTGAGGACTTTAGTCCTCATCCATAACTAGGACTAAAGTCCTCACTACAAACCTTTTTGATTCCGGGCGGAGCGAAGCGGAGGGAATTGAGCGAACATGGTATGATGACTACTAGGGTGGGAACACAGGCCTAAAGTTGCTTTTTTGGGGACACTGGTTCAGATAGATTATTCGGTAGCCATTGCATCCACCAAAACATCAAAACAGTGAGTTAAATTATAAAAAAGCTACAGAGTTAAAAAAATGGGTTTTAGCTATTTAAAAAAAACTGCTCGCAACTCGCAGATAGACAATTCATAACTTACCCGAAAAACTTATAAAATTTAAAAGTAATCACAACCTCAAACTTTTTGCTCGAACTTAATGGACGCCAACGAACTTCTAAATCGATATGCAGCAGGCGAAAGAGATTTTAGACAGGCAAACCTGCGCGGCATTGTGTTGAGTTCGATCGATTTATACCGTTCCAGCGATACCCCAACTCTACGTTTAGCAAACCTCAACGAACACCAGCACAGACCCTACTTAATCGGTGTCAACCTCAGCGAGGCCGACCTTACCAAAGCCCATCTGAGCCGAGCCAACCTCAGCAAAGCCGACCTCACCGGAGCTAATCTCACCGGTGCTAACCTCATGGCCGCAAGTCTCAGCGGAGCAAATCTCACCGGCGCAAATCTCACCGGCGCCAACCTCGCCGGAACTCACCTGAATTGGGCAAACCTGACAAGAGCAATTCTCGCCAAGGCAAATCTCATCGGTGCAGATATGAGCGCGGCAAATCTCACCAAAGCCAATCTGGGCGAGGCAAATCTCAGTAAAGCCTATCTGATTAAAGCCAATCTCAACGGCGCAAACTTCAAAGATGCAGACTTGACTCTAGCAAGTCTCAAAGAGGCAGACTTGAGCGAAGCACAGCTTACCGGAGCCCAATTGTCCAAAGCCAACCTAGCCGGAGCCAACTTAACCCGTGCTAACCTCACCAAAGCCAACTGTGCGAAAGCTAACCTCAGACGAACTAACCTCACTCAAGCCTATTTAAACGGCGCGTGTTTGAGCGAATCAGACCTCAGCGAAGCTTGCTTGGACAGAGCCAATTTGTGCAAAGCAGACCTGAGCAAAACCTACCTGAGAAAGATTACTTTGAATGGCTGCCACTTAAGCGGTATCAACCTCAGCGGTGCAGATCTGGGCGGTGTAGACTTGAGCCGCAAACTTTTAACTGGCATCAATATGGCAGAGGCTTTGTTGAACGAAGCAAACTTCAGCGGTGCTTATCTGATGGAAGCCAACTTGAGCGGGGCCAACCTCAGCAAAGCCAACTTGAGCGGAGCCTACCTGATCAATGCCGACCTTTCTAATTCTTGCCTGCACGAAATTGACTTGAGCAAAGCTAACCTGAGTAAAGCCAACTTGCGGAAATCTGACTTGACAGGAGCCAACCTCCGGGGAGCCATTCTCAGTGAGGCAGATTTGACGGGAGCGAAGTTGATTGGAGCCATTCTTCCTAACGGCACAATTTATCGGGGTTAAGGTGATACCAGTTTCCCCAAAAAATGCAACTGTATGCAAACTCCCCACCCATAGTTCATCATTCATTCCCAATCTCAAATCTCAAATCTAAAATGGTATGACATTCGCCTTGATTATTTGCCGAGTAATGTGCGGTTGATGTCCAGAATCGGAAAAAATAGGCTAGCTTCTTCAGCAGTGAGATATTGTTTGAGTACCTTTTTCATCACATCGTAGGTCACGGCAGAACTATTTCGAGCTTGAAAAGCGCCTAAAATAGTTTGGAACCAAAGCAGCAGTCGATCGCGCAACCGTTCAGTATCATTAATCAAAAGTGCTGCCGCCGAGTGTCTCAACACCCGCAGAGCATCTACGCGCCACTTTGCCGTCACATCTTGAGACCCCCGGCGAAATAAACTAGGGTCGAGAGACTGCATTTGTGCTTCCACCTGCTTAATAATTTCTTTTTCAGAAGCTTGAAGTTTTTTATAAGCACTCATCCGGTGATTCAAAGACTGAAAATAGTCTTTTAAAAATTGGAGTTCTTCAGCGGTAGCGTAGCGTCCGTCTGCTTCCGTACTCAAACGCGCAAGTTGGCTTAGCATATAATTTTTTTTTAGGCAAATATATGTACAAGTTACAACATATCAAGTTTTAACTCAATTGGCTGCCTCATCCAGTATCTGCATTGATATTAGCGTTGGTAGTTCACGCTTCTTTAGTCCGAACTAAATACTGTCCTACTTGGAAACGGGTATCATTAAGCTGAGTAACGATCGAACGAGTGATCAACTTTCCTGATTCCACAACTACTTGACCCGTAATTGGGTGTAACAAATCTTGCTGGGCCCGACGGCCGATCAGAGCTTCCACATTTTCGATAGCATTAATGTACATCCCCGCAGGTATCTGTACAACTACACCCTCGCCCATAATTTGGGCCTGACAAGCAAGTCGCGAATTGGCTTTAGCTGTAGTAATGACTTCCAGCGTCCTCTTTTCCCGGCGGTTCATGTCAGACAAGCCTTCCATGCCCTCTTTAATATAAACGTGGCAGGTAGCGCACATTCCCCGCCCGCCGCATTCCTTGAGAACGTCCAAGTCTTTGGAAAGTAAAGCAGACAGGATATTCGATCGGGTTTCCACTGCCATTTCTTCGGCAATTGGATCTAGTCTAATAATTTTAACCATATTGATTTTTCATCCTGTCAAGTTCTGTATGCAAGCAAGCGTGAGATTTTGAAAGCTAAAACAATTTTCGGTCTCCACCCAAAAACGTTAAGATGGCTTGACAGTATCGGCTTCCGGCTCTAAGACCCAGATTGCATAACCGCTAGCTGTTTTGGTAATCGCTGTTGAGTCGCCCCTATTCCCCAGCTTAGCTACGATGGCTAAAACCTTAGACGGTTCTTGGACGGCCTTGAAAAAACTGTAATACTCGCGATCAACTAAGATAGCAGCCACAGGTAGTTCCAGATCCGGCACCCGAATCCGGCAAGATTGATACTGACTCCGAAACTCCAGGATTTTAGTAGGTGCGATCGTGCCATCGCTCTTAATCGGCTGAGACTGAACCTGAGATAACATAAGCTGTACCTGGCGATCGATTCAAAAACTTGAATTTTTGTCAGAATTCTTCACATATTTTAATACTAGCTCAAGCATTTCCTATAATTAGACCGATGCAACATTCTAAATACCGCATTTTAGGGCTAGTCGGACAAGGGCAATTTGGTCGAGTCTTTTGTGCCAGTGTTCGAGAAGCTCCCGCCAAAGATTCCCGCCTCACCAGCCAACTGGTGGCTCTCAAAGAACTCAGCCATCAAAAAGCCCCAACAAGCGAATTCTTGCGAGAGCTATGGTTTCTGATCACCTTGCAGCACGCCAACATTGTCACCTGCCGAGCTCTCGAACACACAGCTACAGGCAGGTACTTGGTGATGGACTACTGCGAGGGAGGAACCCTCCGCAACCTGCTCAAACAAGACCGCCCCTTGCGGCTGCTCGAAGGTTTGCAGCTAGTCATGGAAGTTTTAGCAGGCTTGGACTACGCGCACCGCCGAGGCGTAGTTCACTGCGACATCAAACCCGAAAATATCCTCCTAACTTTAGGCTCCAAAGGTTGGTCGCCCAGGCTGTCTGACTTTGGCATCGCGCGCAGGCTGCCAGAAATCGGTACAACTCGCCTCCACCAAGAAATTTCTCCCGACGCTACCGTAGGTTCCCCCGCTTACATGGCCCCAGAGCGGTTTTACGGTCTTTATTCCCCCATGTCAGATATATATGCAGTGGGAATTCTGTTGTTTGAATTGCTAATGGGCTACCGCCCTTTCGGCGGAACCCCCGGAGACTTAAGGTGGGCGCACCTGAATCAACGCTTGCAACTTCCCGACGCTATTCCCGAACCTTTGCAAGCAATAGTCAAAAAATCTTTGGAAAAGCTGCCCGCCCGCCGTTTTGCCAGTGCTTCCCAAATGGCTCAAGCTCTGCGACTGATCATGTATGACCCCGCTGTCAGGCAATTAGGCGACTGCATTGTTCCTTGGGAAAACCCCGCAACCACAGGCGCTAAAAGTCTGAAGTCGGAAACTGACTCTTTGGCGGAAGTCGATGAGGAAGAAGCATCACAGCCGGCGATTAATTTACTTCGGACTGTGCATTATTCGCTTTCGCAGCCAAAGCCGTTGATACTTCCTGCACTGCTGACAGCTTTAATTGCCACTGAAACCTATCTCTATGCTGCTGTAGGTACGGAGGTAAAGGTTTGGCGTCAGCCGGAACAACAGCTCGTTACAGAAGAAATGCCGACTTCTATACCTATGCCGGAAATCGTGCGTGGCATTTTACCTACTTCCCACGGCTGCTGCGTTCTCACTCCGCAAAAACTTTACTGGCTTAACGATCGCTCTTGGGAGCCTCAGTGTTTACTGGATATCGGTCTCAGGCAAGGTGCAGATGCTTTTAAGGCTGCTGTTGATTCTCACGGCGACTGGCTGACAGTCGCTGTTCCGGGCGAACTGCGCTTTTATTCTTTAGCTGCAAACAGCACTTCGGGCGATCGGGAAAAATCCTTGAAGCCGATCGCGACAGTGCCATTACCGGAACACTATTTACCAGAATTAATGTTCTTAGATAGGCGACACGTCTTAGCAACTTGGTCGGACAACGAACCAAAAAATCCCCAAACTATTTTTAGAGTTTATACTCGCCGCGGCACGGCAGTCGGATCGGTTCGGTTGTCAGCCAGCGTTGGACAAATGCTACTGACACCTGAACCGTATACCTTATTGGGAATTCCTCAATCTGGCAAAGCGGCTGTGCTGTTAATGAAATTGTGGCCGCTCAAGATAGCGCGAATTCCTCTTGAAAGTCTGCCCGTGTCTGCTTGTGTAGCTAATTGGGGCTGGGTATTGGCTCCAGTTGGAGGAGAGATTCTGGTGCTAAACAGTCAAGGTATTCAAGTAGGGAATTTTAGCAGCCCCGTCACACCCCGGGCGATTGCCCCTTGGGGAAAGACTGGTTTGGTGATTGCTACTGATGCTGAGAAAGAGAGTCACTTGCACTTTTTAGATGTGAACGTTGAGGAGACCGACTCGCGTTAGCGAAGCTTGCAGCAGAGGATCGAGCCTCAACGGCTGATAACTGGGGTAACTGAAGGTGTTTTGGGGTTGCTGTAGTTAAGGAGTGTGTAGCTGTCGGCGATCGATTGCTGAGAATGCGATCGGAGTGAAAGTACCGTGTTGTGACGACTTCTGGATTTTGGAGCGTAGAACTTGCAATCGGGCGATCGGGTCAGCGCCATACCCCACTCTCCCTTAGTAAACTCCAGAGAATGCAGACACCACTTATATTACGACTCATGCACCAATGTCCTCCTGTCATCCTGAGCCTAGCCATGCAGCCTCACATTCTCAGTTTGTCTGACTCTATATAAGTAAGCCCATCATCATCCTTAACTACCGATATTCTAGCGAGGGGGTAATGGAGTGGGGCCAAAAGCCAAACTTTGCCCAAAAAAAGACACCAAGCCATAAAAAGGAGAGCTATCGAGGGGACATTGAAGCCATCTCAAGAGGTAAAACTCATTCCCAGTATAGGTTTCAACAAACCAAAAAAATAGTTTGTCAAAACGCTTGACAAGACTTGGTTAAATAAGTATATTAATAAAGCGCCGGAAGAGAAGCGATTCACCG
>JAJAYT010000401.1 GCA_026786085.1 Microcoleus sp. CAN_BIN18
CCCAATACGGTTTACTTAAGAGGGCGGGTTTTGCCTTGATACAGTCGATTATTTCATAAATTCTGAGCCCAAGCCGCCCCTACCGCAATATGGTTGACTTAAGAAATTCGTCAAAAAGCCTTAAGTAAACCGTATTGCGCTCTAGTCTTCTTCCCTCTTCCCTCCATCCGTTAAATCCGTTACATAATCCGTTGCCGAACTTCCTTCTGTCACTAACGAGGAAAAATGGCCAACTCAGTATCCGGGTCAAACAAGTGAATCTTATCATGGGCGATAGCCAGCCAAAGCTCCTCGCCGACACGGATCGATCGCTCAGGAGGAACCCGCACCTGCATCCGCACGGCTGGAGCATCCGTCAAACATACCCGCAAATAAGTTTCGTGTCCCAAAGCCTCCACAACTTCCACTTGTACCGACAGATTTTTGGTAGCCGGAGGGTGAATACTCAGATGTTCCGGCCGGATGCCCAAAATCAGCCCTCGCCCGTCATATTGTTGTAGATTTTTCGCCCAAATATCAGGTAAAGTAAAGCGAAATTGCGGGTGAGAAATCAACAGCGGGGCGGTAAATTGCACCGGAAAAAAATTCATCGGCGGAGAACCGATAAACTCAGCCACAAACAGATTAGCCGGCTTGTTGTAAAGCTCTAGAGGTTGAGCTACTTGCTGAAGCTGACCACCATTCATAATAGCAATGCGATCGCCCATAGTCATCGCCTCAGTTTGGTCGTGAGTCACATAAATAGTTGTAGTACCCAACTGTCGCTGTAACTGCACAATTTGCGATCGAGTTTCCGCCCTCAATTTCGCATCAAGATTTGATAGCGGTTCGTCCATCAAAAACACTTCAGGATTTCGAGCCATCGCCCTACCCAAAGCTACCCGCTGCTTTTGCCCTCCCGAAAGCTGTTTCGGTAAGCGATTTAAAAGAGGTTCTATTTGCAATAATTGAGCTACCTTCAGAACTCGTTTTCCTACTGCCTTTTCCCGTTCCGACAAATAGCGCAAACCCGGAGGAAGCTTGCGAGTCGCTCCCACCAAAAAATCCTCCCCTAAAGTATATATTCGCTCTTTGTTTACAGTATTAGAAGCTAAATAATTAATCACCTCTTTTACCTGATTTTTGATTTTTTCTGCCTGAACCCTGCTGCTTTTTTCTGTCTCTGTCTCTTCTTCCCTCTTCCTTCTTCCCTCTTCCTTCTTCCCTCTTCCTTCTTCCCTCTTCCTTCTTCCCTCTTCCTTCTTCCTTCTTCCTTCTTCCTTCTGTGAGCGACGCAATCCAAAGGCGAGATTATCGTAAACTGTTAAGTGAGGATAGAGAGCATAATTTTGAAATACCATAGCGATATCTCGGTCTTTAGGAGGCAAATCGTTAACCAACCGATCGCCAATCCAAATATTGCCGGCAGTCAAAACTTCCAAACCGGCGATCGATCGCAGTAAAGTGCTTTTTCCACAGCCAGAAGGCCCCACCAGCACCATAAATTCCCCATCTCCGACAGTCAGATTAATCCGTCGCAAAACGCTGTTAGATGTTGAGCCAGGAGCCTCTGGCGAGACACTTTTTGCGACGTTGTTTGCTGCTTTTTCCTGTTCTCCTTGGCGGAGTGGAAAACTTTTGTAGATATTTTCTAATACAACTTGCGCCATCAAACAATTTTAGATTTTAGATTTGGAGGAAGGAAGAAGGAAGAAGGAAGAAGGAAGAGGGAAGAGGGAAGAATAATGGGAGAATCTCATTTTGGTAAAAAGAATTTTTTCTTTTAGTGCTGTCCCCGCTCGCTTGCTGATCTAACCAAGCGAGCGGGGACAGCACTATAAAAACAAAACTGAGATGCTCCCAGAATCATTCCCAATTCGCCATTCCCAATGACTAATGACTATTGACCAATGACCAATGACCAATGACTATTGACTATTGACTACTAACAACTTTGATAATTTTCTCACCCGGATTGAGGTCAAAAACCCGATCGCCCGCAGCATCTTTCCCCCAAAAAGCTATAGAATCAATAGTCGATCGCAGAAAGCGGCCGCTGGTAGTAAAAAGTTTAACATCCGTACCCGGAACAGCCCGTAACAATCCAACCAAAGAATCAGACGGCTCTGCGAAGCGAAAAGCTTGAGTCCCAATTTCGCCACGGTTAGTAAGTCTGACAGAACCCGCAGGCATTCGTTTAGCCCAACCCAACTCCGAAAATAGCACTAGACTGTCCTCCGAGTCGAGAGTGACGCAACCCACCAACTGTTCCTGCTTCCGCAACCTAGTTACTTGAGAACCCTGGGCGGTGCGCCCCATTGGCGGCAATTGTTCGTCATCGACATCAAATCGGAGGACTCGGCCTCCCGAAGTTGCAACAGCCACTTGCTCGCCAACTTTGCTGAGACTCGCGCTGCGCAGTCGATCGTCCTCCTTGAGTTTAACCACAGTAATCCCACGATTAGTCAACTCAGCAAATTCCTGCATCGGCAAGCGCTTAATTTTTCCTTGCTGAGTCAGAGTTACCAAATCTCCCCCTTCCGAATTTTCCGGCAAAATAAAGTGTGCGACGGTGATTTCGGAAAAAGCGCGACTAGCACTTTCCTTCGTAGCACTCGGCGATAACAAACCAACGATCGGCGTTCCCCGTTCTTTTGGGCTGCTACTAGGAATATCAGCCACTTTCAGCGGGTAAGCTTTGCCGTTAGGAGTTAAGACAACCAAAGTGCGATCGGTTTTCGTCAGGTTTGAAGTAACAATAAAATCTTCATTTTTTTCTAAAGATGAAACCGATTTTTCACGACTTTTCGAGCGCGGACGTTCCCCAGGCGCCAGCCGCCGCACGTAATGTTTATGGGTAAATTCAACAATAGTTTCCTCTGGCTCTATAACGGGCAATAAATTAGGCGAAATTGTTGCTGGCAACAAAGGCTTGACCGCAGCATTTTTCTTACCTAAAACTTGTGGTTCAGCGTTTTTTCCGCGTCCGGTGCCATTAGCGAATTTGGTGCGACGGGGGTCAGCATACTTACGTTTCAGCGATCGAAATTCCTTCTTTAAAGCCTTCAAAAGTTCGCGCCTGTCGCTCAACAACCGCTGTAATTCTTGAATATTCCCCATCAACTCATCCAACTCAGACTGCAAATTTTGCCTTTCCATACCAGTCAGCCTGCGCATCGGCATCGCCAAAATCGCATCTGATTGACTTTCGCTCAGATTAAGGCGAACTTGGAAAGTTTGCTTAGCAGTAGTCCCGTCAGGAGAATTTCTGAGAATGTCGATCGCAGTATCGAGATTTGTCAAAGCCAACATTAATCCTTCGACAATGTGACAGCGACGTTGCGCCGCCTGCAACTCGTAATTGTAGCGGCGGGTAAGAGTTAGTTCCCGAAAATCCAGAAATTCTTGCAACAATTGTCTAAGGGTCAATTGTCGGGGTTGACCGTTGACAATTGCCAACAAAATCGCCCCAAAATTTGTTTGCAGGTCAGTTTGTTGGTAAAGACGAGCCAGAACCGCTTCTGGAGTAAATTCCCGTTTTAATTCAATCACAACTCGAATGCCTTCGCGATCGCTCTCGTCGCGCAAATCAGAAATACCATCGAGGCGGCCAGCATTCACCAACTCCGCCACCTTTTCAATCCAAGCCGCCTTATTCACCTGAAACGGAAACTCCGTCACCACGATCGCCGTTTTAGTGCGAAATTTGCGATTTCCAGGCACTTCTTCCACCCCAGCCACACCCCTAACGGCAATGCTACCTTTACCCTTAGTGTAGGCATCAAAAATCCCCTCTGTAGCCACGATTTCCCCTCCGGTCGGGAAATCCGGGCCCGGAATCAATTCCATCAACTTCTCATCCGAGAGTTCTGGGTTTTCAATCAAAGCAATTAAACCATCTACCACTTCCCCCAAATTGTGGGGCGGGATATTCGTTGCCATCCCCACAGCAATCCCAGTACAGCCGTTGAGCAACAGAAACGGCAACTGAGCAGGTAGCGCCGTCGGTTCCTGCTGCGAACTGTCAAAGTTATCAGCAAAATCAACAGTTGCATCGCCAACTTGGGTTAGCATGGCTTCGTGGGCGATCGGTGCCAGCCTAGTTTCCGTGTAGCGCATAGCAGCAGCCGGATCATTGTCCACCGAACCGAAATTCCCATGACCAGCCAGCAAAGGATAGCGGCTCGAAAACTCCTGAACCATGCGCACAAGAGCATCGTAAACCGATTGGTCGCCGTGGGGGTGATATTTCCCCAAAACATCTCCAACTACCCGCGCGCACTTGCGGTAAGGTCGATCTGGCGTCAAACCAAGTTCGTGCATCGCGAACAAAATTCGACGGTGAACCGGTTTTAAACCGTCGCGGACATCAGGCAAAGCTCGCCCGACGATCACACTCATGGCATATTCGAGGTACGATTGCTGCATCTCGGTATGCAGAGGCGTAGAAATTACTTGCCCGGAAAGTAGGTTGAGTTGTTTAGCCATGAGTCCTTGTGTCCTTAACAGTTGACAGTTGACAGTTGACAGTTGACAGCGAAGTTTTTAGGGAGGGGATTTAAGCCCCATCCTAAAAACAATCCACCTAAAGGTGGGGGCTTAAATCCCCTGTGATGCAGGTTAATTCCTGAATAAAGACAGCCCCTGTCAATCATCCCGAGGTTGCCTGTCTCAAGTGAACAGTGTTTGCCGCAGGAAAACCAAAAGTTCGACAAAACCGCGAGCGCGGCGAGAGGATAAAAATAAACTTAACTTGTCAAAGAAGAATCAGAGTGCCGAAGACGGGGAACACTTGCCTCTTAACTCTCCACTCTTACACTAACGTCTATGTTGCCGACCTTTGCGCTTACCTGTCTATTTACCGATCGCGATCGCGCGTAGGTTGATTCACAGTCATGCTTTGTCTGATAATCGCCCACAAAACCGATAGTTAAGAATTCAGGAGTCAAAAGCTCTCCTAGTCTGACTACAGCTTAATGAATGGAAGCATCTACCTTTTTAGCTGCCTCAATCGCTCAAAATTGAGAATTCGGAATCCCCAATAATCCCCAGCTATGTTCCCTACTCCGAATGCTTCGGCGGGAGTATGCAAATAAATATCGCTTTATTCTAAGAGCAGGAAAGAAAAGAATTATCACCTATTCCCAAGTCTCTCGTCAGAGGCTTAACCGAAAGAGAGGAGACTACAAACCGGCTACCCCGGAATCTCAAGACTATCGCCAGTGTCAGGTCTAGTTCTAAAAAAAACAATTAAACTGTCTGTGTGTAGTAGTCTAAGTGGTGGTACTGAATGCTTATGAGCATCTGTATACCCTCTCACAGTTAGCTTGACGCCGGAAGCCCCGCACCATACTTGTACTCAGGTTGGTGTCGGGATGGATAGGCGGTCAATCGATGGGGTTCAACACCCCGCTCGATTGACAGTTTCTGTGCAACTCACGAATGACCTCGCTTTGTTGCCTTTTCTTGATTTTGCAGTAGTTCTTCAAGTGGGCTAACTCTTCATCAGTCACTCTGAAATTAATTGGGTTCATCGTCAGCAGTATATAGCCGCGTGCTATGATAGCATCATGAGAACAGCATACCAGTACCGACTACGACCAACAAAAACACAGATTACAGAGTTAGATAGATGGCTGTCAATGCTTTGTAGTCAGTACAATTATTTGTTGGCTGATCGATTCAACTGGTACGAGCAAAATCGTTCTCCTATCAATTCTTGTCCTCTAAGGAGCCATTTGCCAGACCTGCGAAATAATCCCGATTATTTCAGCCAAAAGAAAACTTTGCCTCAACTCAAGAAAACTCATCCTTGGTACAAAGAGATTTATTCGCAAGTCCTCCAAGATGTCGTCTTGCGGGTAAAAGTGACTTTTGACAGGTTTCTTAAAGGTGATAGCAATGGCAAGCGTAGCGGTAGACCAAGGTTTAAGCAACGCAGTCGTTACCGCACATTTACTTACCCTCAAATGAAGGATGGATGTTGGCAAGGCAATCTAGTTAACTTACCAATGTTTGGTAAAGTTAAGGTTGTACTGCATCGTCCAATACCTGATGGGTTTAAAGTCAAAACCGCTTCTGTTACCAAAAAAGCTGATGGATTCTACCTAACGCTTTCACTCGAAGATGCAACAGTTCCAACCATTAAGCCTGATTTTAATTCAGACAAAATCACCGGCATTGATGTCGGATTAAAAGAGTTTTTAACAACTTCAGAGGGTGAAACGGTGGCAATTCCGACTCTCTACCGCAAAGCACAGAAGCGTTTGCGGGTTATTCAAAAACGGGTATCACGCCGCCAGAAAGGGAGTAACCGCAGACAAAAAGCGGTTAAGCAGTTAGGCACGACGCATAAAAAAGTAGCGGATAAAAGGAAGGATTTTCACTTTAAAACTGCTAACTACTTGTTATCTAAATATGACGTTGTTGCTCATGAAGACTTAAACGTAAAAGGTCTTGCTCGTACAAGATTCGCTAAATCTGTGTTGGATGCTGGGTGGTCAAGCTTTCTGTCAATACTTGCAAAAAAAGCCGAAAATGCTGGCTTGTTGGTGATTCCAGTAAGTGCCCATAATACGTCACAAGATTGCTCCAACTGTGGTGAAAAAGTACCAAAAAAGTTGCATATTCGTTGGCACGACTGTCCTCATTGCGGATGCAGTCTAGACCGTGACCATAATGCAGCGATCAATATCAAAAACAGAGCGGTGGGTCAACCCGTTCTTAAAGCCAAGAGCCTCCTCAGCAGTAGCCGGATTGTCTTGGAAGCCCACACTATAATCGTTTCGATTTAGTGCTGGGAGTTGTCACTGGATCAAGGATATACATACATACGGGTTTTGCAGGGTTCCCGGCTGATGGCAATAAAAACTCTGCATTTTTAACGGGGAATGTATTCCCCGTGCAGTGTTCCTCTTTGGACTAAAGTCGCAAAGTTTCTATACTTCCCATATTTATTTATGAAAACCGTTCTGATTGTAGAGGACGATTTGGTTAATGCTCGGGTTTTTTCCAAAATTCTGACTAAGCGGGGGGGCTTAGCCGTGAAACACACGGAAAATGTTGAAGAGGTGATGCAGATTGCTGCGAATGGTGAAGCTGATTTGATTTTAATGGATGTGTCTCTTTCGCGTAGCGTGTACCAGGGAAAAGCAGTAGACGGTATTAAGATTACTCAACTACTTAAAGCTGATCCGCAAACGGCCTCGCTGCCGATTATTTTGGTGACTGCTCACGCGATGGCCGGTGATAGAGAAACTTTTCTGGATCAAAGCGGTGCCGACGGTTATATATCTAAACCCGTAGTAGATCATCAAGAGTTTGTCGATCAGATCAAGGCTTTGCTTCCTGACTGAGTTAACGCTCGGTGTGAAGGCTTCCGAAGGAAGAAGGAATAAGGAATAAGGAATAAGGAAGAAAGAATCAGGAAGAAAGAATCAGGAAGAAAGAATTTTTTGTTTAAACTAACAAACAATTAAAACTCTTGAATTATAATTTTTTTTTTGAATTCTAACCAATGCCTTCTAACCAATACCTTCTGCTTTCTTCCTTCTTTAATTTGGATGTACCGCAAAATACTATGAATTTTTATATCAATTCTAGTTGTACTCATACCAATTTAGGCGTTGCTGATTCTGGGTATGATTCATCAATTATGCGATCGCTACAACCTTGGGTAGGGGCAATTCATGAATTGCCCCCACTCAAGGTTTCATACCTCAATCCAGCAACGCCCCAATTTAATGTGAAGTTGTACATATCTCGATCCCCCTAAATCCCCCGAAAGCAAGGGGGACTTTGATCGGAATCTTGTCCCCCCCTTATTAAGGGGGGGTAGAGGTGATCGGATTCTATGCAGCCTCATTAAAAATTGGTATCAGAGAGATAATTGTTAACAGTTAACAGTTGACTGTAAGTATAAACAATTACCGATTGCGCTGAATTTTTGATAATAATATGACTCTACTTTACTATTCCAATGAAGCTCGAATTTGATCGGATTTCTAAGTTTGAGGAAATATAACAACTGCATCCGACTGCTATGAATTTCTTAATTGTTGTGACTCCATTTCCTTTCTTTCTTCTTTCTTTTTCTTTGTGCTGTGAGTTTAATATTTTTTAACTCATATAGCTAGCGTGCGATCGACTCCTATACCCAATGGTAATTGCTCAACCCCCTTGACAAGAAGACGAGATAGACATTAGATAAAGGAATTGAAAAACTCCCCGACCTATAACAACTATCAAACGAGGCAAAAGAAGCCTTGATAGTAGAGCTATGGGAGAAAATCCAAAAACTCAGTGCAATATTAGCCACCTACCAACCAAAACCAGAGCCAGAGCCATCTCCCAAAAAAACTAGCAAAAATTCCAGCACTCCACCGTCCAAAGGATTCAAGCCCAACATTAAACCATCGAAAATTGAGGGGAGTAAAAGACAAAAAAGCCTAGGAAGAGCAGGAGGGGGAAGAGAGCTACATCCTCATCCCGACCAAACAATCATCGCGATCGTCAAAAATTGCCCCTCAGGAGAGAAAGTCACAGCCGCCGCACAAAAATTGCAATCCGTCTACGAAAAAATCGAACTACCCCCCATTCGCCCCATCATCACCCGAATCGAACGTTATGGTGGTCAGTGTGCTTGCTGTCAGGCTGAGTATGTTGCACCGCGATCCATTAGGAATGGAACCAGGTTCACCGTTTGGCAGTTCAATTCAAAGCTTAGTTACATATCTCCGTTACACTCATGCCATCAGCTACGAACGGCTGTCGTCCATATTTGGAGAGGTCTTTGGACTCAAGATATCTGAAGGAGCAATCGCCAACCTGTTGGCAAAAGTCAAAACCAGCTTAGATGACCTTTGTAACTCAAATACTACAACGGCTGCGGCGGGCAAAATTAATTTGTTCAGATGAAACGAGTGCGAGAGTTAACGGACAGAATCAGTGGGAGTGGGTGTTTCAGAACCAGGACGTTTGTTTACACGTCATCCGCCCCAGCCGAGCCAGTGGAGTAATGTACGAAGTTCTAGGAGAACATCGTCCTGATATCTGGGTGTCAGATTTATTTAGCGCTCAAAAAAAATCACCCAGCACCACAATGGCAAGTATGTTTAGCCCATCAACTGCGGGACTGCCAATATGCGATTGATGCTGGGGACAGAATTTTTGCCCCAGGGATGAAGAGATTGTTATTAAGAGCTTTTATCATCCATCGACGACGATCAAAAATGGACGATACTAGACTCTTGAGATATCGAAAAAATTTACAGGAAAGATTAACCGGGATTTTAAATTTAGCGCCACATCATCCGGATGGTATCCGGTTACGAAAACGCTATGGTGGGCAGATTGACAATTTATTTCTATTTCTGGAAGATGCGGCGATTCCACCCACGAATAATAGTAGTGAACAGGCGATTAGGATGAGCGTGATATTTCGCCGTGTGACTAATGGCTTCCGTTCGGAATGGGGGCGAGATTTATTTGCTGCCGTTCGTTCAGTTGTTAATACTGGCAAGCGTCAGGGCTTAACGGCTTATCAATCTATTCAACAAGCTCTCTCTACTGATGGCTCCCTTTTTTGCCCTAGTTGAGCAATTACACCCAATGAATCCCCTCGGGTGCATCAGGGCGAGAGCTCCTACGAATATATTTACAAAAATGAGATGCACCCAATACCATCTCTCTTTGCACCTGATGTTGTTGTCAGGGTGTCCTTCTGGAACCAAAAAAATGCCGCGCAGGGCTCGGAAGCTGGCTGCGCGGCATCTTCTCAAAACATGAGATTATTCTTCATCCTCGTCGAAGTCATAACCGATATCATCATCAGCGACTTCCTCTAAGGAATCGTCATCAGTTTCAGGGACGAAATCGTCCTCATCAACCTCAACTTCCTCAAAATCTTCATCAGGCTCAATGTCAGGGGCGCGGATGACATCATCGAAACTGCTCTCGTTAGCGCAGCCCTCGGAGAGGATCGTATATTTGCGACGCGCAGTTCGATCGTCCAACACGACATCCTCTTGCAAATCGTGGAGCTCATCATCAAATACACCATCAACAGCCGAATCTGACATACCCTGCTCTTCATAAGCAGTGAACCCAGTCCCAGCCGGAATCAAGCGCCCGATAATCACATTTTCCTTGAGGCCCCGCAGCCAATCGGACTTACCCTCGATCGCAGCTTCAGTTAGCACCCGCGTCGTTTCTTGGAAAGAAGCAGCAGAAATAAAGCTATCGGTGTTGAGCGAAGCCTTCGTAATCCCCAGTAGCACGGGAGTATAATCCGCTGGCGCACCACCAGTAATCGACATCGCCTCGTTCACCTGCTCTACTTGCCGCAGTTCTACCAACTCACCAGGGAGCATGGTAGTATCGCCGCCATCCTCCATCCTGACTTTGTTGGTCATCTGCCGCACAATCACTTCGATGTGTTTGTCAGAAATATCTACGCCTTGAGACTGATAGACAGACTGCACCTCGTTCACCAAGAAAGTCTGCACCTGTTGGAAACTTTCCAAAGCTGCCTCAAAAGTAGGCTGGCGCTCTTTGAGTACCTGGAAAAACACTTCCAGAATTTCATGAGGATTTGCAGGGCCGTCTGTCAAAGCTTCGGCAACACCCACGCGCTGTCCATCGGAAACGATCGGGTTTTGACCAGGCAATAAAGGATACTCCTCAATCCGGCCATCATCCTCAATCACCGCCAATTCCACAACATCGTCATCGGTGACTACGCGAGCTGTCCCCGGCCGCTTGGCGAGGATGCAGGCTTCCTTGGGTTTCCGCCCTTCGAGTAGTTCCTCAATCCGTGGCAAACCTTGAATGATATCCCCAGTTTTGGCGCGCTCGAAGACCAGAATCACTAAGTTGTCGCCCCGTTGCACTAAGTCGCCGTCGTCTACGTGCAGCACTGCACCACCGGAAACCCGGTAAGGGCGGGCTATCCGCAGCACAATCTTGGCGAGTTCGGCTGATGTGGCGGGTACAACTTTCACTACTTGCCCTGACTCTTCTAAAAGAATCCCGGGAGCTACTTCTGTACCGGCAACTACCAATTGACCAGGGCTGACATTGGGCGTACCTGCGACTGAGACTGAAATAGAATCGGCATCACGCATCACTAGCAAGCGGCGCACCGGTTCGCCCTGTCGATCGCGGATGCCTCGAACGATGCCCGCTTCTTTGCAGAGAATCTCGGTGCGAGCCACAACGGCCCCAGGAGCGATCGACTGTCCATCTTCTACCAACAGGCGGGTGTTAGTGCTACCTTGAGTCGGATCTGCCGACACATCGCGGCGAATTACTAGGGATTCCAAAATCACTAACTGCAAGCGGAAAGTGCGACAAGTTCGATCGGTCTCATCGTCGTCAGCCAGAGCCAATTCTTGTGACACCACCACTGCATCTGTGGAAGTCCAAGCAGGCCCAGAACCATCGGCTCCAAAAGCTGTAGCATCTCCGTCATCCGGCAGCAGTTCGATATCCGCAGCCAGTTGCGGAGCACCGGAACCAATTTCCAAAATAAGCTGAGTCCGTAGCAGTTCTAAGCCCTCAACAGATTTGACACGCTCTCCATCCTTGTAAGGTAGTCGTTGCACTGCTTTGAGGGATATCGACTCATTCAGCGCTGTCTGAGAAGGTATGGGCGGCTTATCTGGTACCGGAAACTCCACGACGGGGCGCAACAGTAAAGCTGGGCCTTCGGGAGTTTCGATATATTCGGCATAGCCCAACTCTTCGGCAATCAACCCAGGGAAAATCTCTTGACCTGCGTTGACAATTTGACCTTCCCCAAAAGTGAGTGGCGGGCGGTCAACGGCGTGGAGTGTCCCCGGCTTAATCACAATTTCCCGCAGGATGTCATTTTTCTGGGTTACTTCCACTGCGCCGCTGGTTTGGCAGAAAATATCCTTGACTACTTCAGTGCCGGCCTCGACATACTGGCCGTCTTCCACCAGTAGCAGCGAAATATCTTTGTTAACTTCGTGGGACTCTTCGGGTATCCACAGCATCGTCCCGCCCTTGACGACTTCGTAGCCAAGTTTGGCTTTGCCGCGTTTGTGAACTTCGACTCCGGCGTATTTGACAATCCCACCCGTGGCGGTGCGGTAGCTGTCATCCAGGAGTTCTGCTACGACTTCGCCGTTGATGACTTTGCTGCCGGGAGCTGTTTTCAGCAAAAAGCGCTGCTTAGAAGCTGTTTCGATCGTATAGTGCTCGCGGCCACCGGCGCTTTCTGCCCGAACAACGGCTTGGTCGAGTAGCACTTGCGCGGTGATGATTTCGATTTCTCGCTCATCGGCGATGCGGACTACGCCACCATGTTCGGAGACGAGTTTGGTTTCGGCGATCACGCTTTCGGCTACGATGCGATCGCCATTTTTGACTGCTGGTTCTGCACCCGGTGGCAAGTTGTAGACTTCACCAGACAGAATCCAAATCAGCCCACCTCTGCTCGCGGTGCGGGTTGTGTTGCCTTGACGGTCAGTTTTTTCTTCTGGCACTAAGTCGGCAAATTTAGCTTCTCCCGCCAAATCCGAAGCCACGTCTGTCGTCACCTTTTCCGTAGTTTTGCGGGCGGCGCGTCCGACGATCGGCACTTCTGCCAAAACTTGACCCAAGACTGCACGTTGTCCGTCTTTGACCATCAGAGTTGAACCTTGGGCAATCGCCAGTTCAATTTTCAGTTTTTGATTCTTGGCCCCCGATTTCCCTTCTTCGTAGCCGTCGCCCTCGAATACGAGTTTGCCGTTGTTTTCTGCCACCAGCGCTTCTTCACCGTGTCTGGTGCGGAAAGAGCGAGTGCGCAAATTCTTAAACTTTGCCACGCCGGGAAATGGTGCACGTTCTTGTTTGGCGACTTCCCCGGTAAACACCCCGCCGGTGTGGAAAGTCCGCATGGTGAGTTGGGTTCCTGGTTCTCCGATCGACTGGGCGGCAATAATCCCGATCGCCTCTCCCATGTCTACCATCTTCAAGTGGGCGAGACTCCAGCCATAGCATTGCTGACAAACCGAGCGTGTAGATTCGCAGGTCAAGGGCGATCGTAAATAAACTTCTGGCACTCCAGATAAGCCGATCGCGTCCGCTAGTTCTTCGGTAATCGGCTGATTTCGCACCGCTCTTTCGTTGCCATAAGCCACGATTTCTTTGGTTTTGGGGTGCAGTACGTCTCGGGCAAACACGCGGCCTAGCAGCCTTTCTTTCAGGGGAATCAGCACTGTAGCACCGTCGGTCATCGGTCGCACCCGAATCCCGCGCTGAGTGCCGCAGTCTGTTTCCCGCACAATCACATCTTGGGCTACGTCCACCAGCCGCCGTGTTAGATAGCCAGAGTCGGCGGTGCGGAGGGCTGTATCTACTAAGCCTTTACGGGCCCCATAGGAGGAAATAATGTACTCAGTAACAGTTAGTCCTTCGCGGAAGTTGGTTTTAATTGGCAGGTCGATAATTTCCCCTTGGGGGTCAGCCATCAATCCGCGCATTCCTACGAGTTGGCGCACTTGGGAGATATTACCCCGCGCCCCAGAGAAGGCCATCATGTAGACGGAGTTGAGCGGGTCAGTGGCGCGGAAGTTCTTTACTACTTCGTCTTTGAGCTCTTCTGAGGTGCTGTTCCAGGTGTCGATTACTTTTTGGAAGCGTTCGACTTCGGTGATTTCGCCTCTGGTGTATTTCTGTTCCGTAATCCGAATTTCTTCTTCGGCTGCATCGAGCAGTTGTCGCTTGATTGGTGGCACTTGCAGGTCGTCTACGCTAATCGATACTCCGGCTTTTGTGGCATAGCGGAAACCCAAATCTTTCAGCTTGTCGGCCATTTGCGCTGTGCGGGCAGTTCCACAGTTCATGAATGACCAAGAGATTAATTTTTTGAGCTGACCTTTGTCAACAACTCGATTGCGAAAAACAATTTCCTTATTTTCTGTCATTTTTCTGCTGTTAAGAATTGGGAATTGGGAATTAGGAATTGGGAATTAGGAATTGGGAATTGGGCATTGGGAATTGGGAATTGGGCATCGGTAATGTGGAATTCTTAGTCATAAAAGAAAGGAGTATTGAATAACTAATCAGGGTAGAAACTACTAGCCATTAACCCTTAATTATTACTCATGCTCTTGGGTTCATTACCTATTACCAAAGCACAGGGGATTTAAGCCCCCACCTTTAGGTGGATTGTTTTTAAGCAGGGGCTTAAATCCCCTGCCTAAAAACTTCGCTGTCAACTGTCAACTGTCAACTGTCAACTGTCAACTGTTACCC
>JAJAYT010000402.1 GCA_026786085.1 Microcoleus sp. CAN_BIN18
CCAATACGGTTTACTTAAGGCTTTTTGACGAATTTCTTAAGTCAACCATATTGCGGTAGGGGCGGCTTGGGCTCAGAATTTATGAAATAATCGACTGTATCAAGGCAAAACCCGCCCTATAGTAGTAAACCGTATTGGAGTATAATAGTACGTCGCAAGAATTGCTAATATTGAACAGGCTTTTGGGCCTGTTCCAGAATAATTATTGGGGAGTAGAATAAGCTGTTCTGCATTTAAATTGCATATCAAAAAAAATTAAACAATGAGTGGGATGGGCGTCCCGCCCGTGCTAAATATACAATTTAAATGTACGACAGCTTAGTGTATTGACAACAAATAACAAGTAACAAGTAACAAGTAACAAATAACAAGTAACAAATAACTAAAATGCCTAAAGAAGAACTATTCCAACAGCTAAAGCATCCGAATCCCCATATGCGGAAGCGGGCTATGAACGAATTAGCAGAAACCCGCGACGAAACTACTATTCCCCGCTTGATGGGAATTTTGGATGAGGAAGATGTGGTTTATCGTCGATCGGCAGTACAAGTTTTGGGGATAATTGGTGCTGACGCTGTGCCGTTGCTGGTAGATTCTTTGCTAAATAGCCAGAGTGCCACGATTCAGGCGAGTTGTGCCAAGGCATTAACGGCGATCGCTGTCAACTATCCAGAGCAAACTTTTCCCGAACTCGGAATGCAAGGGCTACAAAAAGCCATGCAAGATCCCAATCCAGTGGTTTACATTTCCTCGGTGATGGCGCTGGGACAAATTGGCGCACCGGCTTTGGATATCTTGATTGAGGCGATCGAACATACGGACAATATTGCCTTAGCTGTGGCGATAACTGGTTCTTTGGCGACGATCGGAGGTACAAAAGCTTGTGAGGTTTTGTCAGCAACGGCGGCTAATCCTGATGCTGATCCTTACATTCGCGAGTCTGCCGAAAGTGCTTTGTCTCGGATGAAACAGGTGAGTGATTGGAATTCCGGCGGTTAGTTGGAGTGATAAGCTGTTCTGCCTTTAAATTGTATGTCAAAAATCAATCAAACACTCTTGTGGGATGGGCTTCGACGCCGTGCCGAATATACAATTTAAGGCGTTGCTGGATTGAGGTATGAAACCTTGGGTAGGGGCAATTCATGAATTGCCCCTACCCAAGGTTGTAGCGATCGCATAATTGATGAATCATACCCAGAATCAGCAACGCCCAATTTAAATACGGAACAGCTTACCAGATTTGATATCATCCATGTTCTTTGTGAATTTTCGCGATCGCACTTGTCACCCGCCCCAAATCCTCATCAGTCAAATTAGAGCCAGAAGGCAAACAAAGCCCATTTTCAAATAACCCCTCGGCCACCGCACCATCTATACATTCACACTCAGCAAAAACAGGTTGTAAATGTAAAGGTTTCCAAACCGGACGCGCTTCTATTTTCTCTTGAGCAAGTGCGAGGCGAACTTGTTCTCTATCCGCACCGAAAGCAGCAGGATTAATTGTCAAACAAGTCAGCCAGCGAGTAGATTTGCCAAAAGCAGCTTCTGGCATAAATTCGATTCCCGGCAAATTTCCTAAAGCCTGTTTATAAAAATCAAAATTGCGCCGTCTAGCTTCAACTCGATCGCCCAAAACGCACAATTGACCGCGACCAATCCCCGCTAAAACGTTGCTGAGGCGGTAGTTATAGCCGATTTCGGTGTGTTGGTAATGAGGAGCAGGATCGCGGGCTTGTGTTGCCAAGAAACGGGCTTTTTCTACCAGTTTTTGGTCATCTGAAACCAACATTCCGCCGCCGGAAGTGGTGATAATCTTATTGCCGTTGAATGAGAAAATGCCTATTTTGCCAAAGCTTCCAGGCGATCGACCTTTATAGCTAGCACCCAGAGATTCGGCCGCATCTTCTATGAGTGGTATTTCATAAATATTGCAAGCTTCTAAAATTGGGTCAATATCGCAACTTTGACCGTAGAGGTGCACAATCACAACAGCTTTGGGCAAGTTTCCTAATTTGGCTCGTTTGTCAAGTGCTGATCGCAACAATTCTGGATTCATGTTCCAAGAAGTGCGATCGCTATCAATGAAAACTGGTTTTGCGCCTAAATAAGTAATGGGACTCGCCGTAGCAATAAACGTCAAAGTCGAGCAAAAAACCTCATCGCCAGCACTGACACCAATTAATTGTAAAGCTAAATGTAAAGCCGCAGTGCCGGAACTCAGAGCCGCCGCGTGACTGGAACCGACAACATCGCAGAATTCCTGCTCGAAAGCATCGACATGGGGGCCCACGGGAGCGATCCAGTTGGTGTCAAAGGCTTCTTGGACAAACTTTTGTTCTAGTTCGCCCATGTGCGGCGTTGAGAGGAGGATTTGTTTAGTCATTATGTAAAACAAACTGTAGTGTAAGTTTTCCAATTATTGCTGTAGGGTATTTCAACCAGGAAGCATTCATTTTTTACAGACAAAGTAGATTGTACCTTTGATGGACTGGTTGCTCATTTTTTACACTACAAGGATATAAACCAAATTCATCAATAATCGACTTACTCAAAAATACTAATCTATACTTGAAAATCTTTTTAATGAGAGAGCCAATATCTTCCCTCAAAGTTGTGTTTAGCATCTGTGACGTGATTTGTTTGTTGGCTAAAATATTTTCACCATTTTCAATGGTGTAAACAGCTCCGACAAATGGTAAAGGTTGGATATTTGCACCCGGTAACAAATCAAAGGAATGAGCATAAAAATCCGGATTTTCAAAAAGCAGCTTATGCAAAGCATACTTAATAATCACCGAGGAGCCAGTGACCTGATTAAAATTTTTAGTGTTCATGTAAACAAATTTACTGTTTTCTCGATAGATGTATCCTTTCCTCAACACCCAACCATCACCATCCTGATGTTGAACGACATACTCAGCCAGGTGTTTACTGACACAATCATCAGAATCTACCACCATAATATGTGAAGGCTGAAATTGTTGACTAAAGTTTATTCCAATTAAAATTTTTCGGGCTTTATCGGCATTTTTCAGGGCAATTTCTTTGCTAGAAAGAGCATAGTCATAACCCTTCAGCCGTTCTTCTTCAGTTTCCTGGTAAATAGGTACTGGAAAATCAACCTCAACATAGTAAACATGAGGATTTTGAAACTGAATATTCGGTCTCTCGTTACAAACCACAACAACGCTGAAATTAGGTGGTGTTTGATTACAAGCAGACTTAACGCATCGTTCAACTAATTTAGAGAGGATTTCCCATGAATTGGCGATTGCCTTACTCTTGACTGGTATAATAAAGACTAGCATGAATATTTCTCCTGGCAATTCAGTTTTTTAGCGTTTTTTAAAACAATTTTTCTTAGTCGATCAGGCATCATTTTATAGACCACCTATTACCTCGTCTCGCACTTGGCACTCGTTATATTGAATTGGATTTCTCAACCGGATGTCTGGGTATCTGGCACTATTGTAAACTTCTAAAAAAAATCTGTCAAGGTTATGAGCCATAAATTTTTATCTAAAATCAATATCCTCCCATTTACGAAAAATCAGGGCATATAGCGCTACCTATTTAGATTAGGAAACTTGTTGTACGAGAGTATATAGTGTCTGGAGTCCAGCATTTCAGGAATGTCCTAATTGGTTTGCGTAGGGCTATAGTTAGCGAAGCAAATAGGTTAGGCTAAATTCCCTAAGAATTTCCCTTACTCAGGACACAAGAGAGCCTCTCATTTAATTTGACCTAAAAATGTTTTTGGGTTTAACCTCCTTGCTGATGATTAGCGAATTTTAGGAGAGCGATAAGCGGGAAAAAAATCACTCTTGAGTAAATTTTCAGGTTCAGTGTTTAAAGATTTAGCACATAACTCAACCAGATACCGATATTTTTCATCATCAATGATTAGGCGCAACGTCAGAAAAGTATGCCGTTGTTTAGAGAAACCCGCTTTAAAATGATAGAGACTATCTTTAGAACCGCCGAGTCCACCACCAAGATGAAAGTATTGATTTCCCCGTTGTTTTCCCCAAAATCTCATTGAATCAAACATCAGTGTAGTCGGGGCCTGTTTAAGAAATTCATTTTTCGATCCTCCTAGATGATATTGAATGATTCCACAGCACTCAGTAAACACCCCACCGCAGACAAATTTATTTTCTAATTTAACCATGCAAAGGTGAAGTTTATCCCCTAAAGCCCTTTTTAATGTTCTAAAGTAATCTTCACCAAAATAATAGGAACTGGTCGCTCCCACTCGATCCATTGTTTCTTCATAAATTACTAAAAAATCTTTAAGTTTATCCTCAAATGGACAAATTTCAGCCTTAAATCCTAATCGTTTACATTTGTTAATTTTGGTTCTATGTTCCGGTCGAGTATCATGCCAAATTTCAGCATCAGAGAGAGTTAAATTAACAGAAACAGTTTCACCATTAATTTTAAAATTGAGACTCTGGCAAAGTTTATTAAAATCATCATTAAGAATAGGATGCAGACGTAAAAAAGCAGAACAAATATTCTTTTTACGCCAGATTTGTATCAACTCTTTCATTGCTAAATCAACAAATTCAGGGTTTTTGCTTGCCGCGTCGCTCAATAAAATGCCCGGATATCCATAGGGTGATAAC
>JAJAYT010000403.1 GCA_026786085.1 Microcoleus sp. CAN_BIN18
GTAATGCACTAGGCTCCAACTCAGGAACGTTGGCAAAAAGGTCTACATCTTCTGAAATAGTTAAATCAAAAGCTTTTTGCACTTTTTCTAAAGTAAAATCACTGTAAGACATCTAAAATTTCCAGATTCTGCGTATTACATTATAATAGCGCTATTCGTTTCATTGACGTGCGTAGCGTTCGCCTCGATTTAAAGCCGGGCGTTCGCCTCGATTTAAAGCCATCGCCATTGTCATCCCCACGCCACCATAAGCCACAGCTAATGCTGCTAAATCTGGCTTCAGGAATTGGGCCGCAGCGCCGCCCAAAAATCAAGCTGCAATCGCAGTGAGTGGGAGATATTTGGTCTGGCGTTCAAGTTTGGTTATACCAATTTTAAAAATCCTTGCTACAATACTCTTAGTTGAATTTGTTTACTCAAATATTGTGGCTGGTGCGTCGATCGCTAAATTTTTCATTTTTTTCGGATACTATCGATGGCGACACACCCTACAAATATTGTTGCATTAATTTTTCACGCTTGGTATTACTCGATGGGTGATTCTCAGCAGCAAGCCGCAATCAAATTAAACCCCTATCAGGGATTGAAACGGCAATGCACGATTCCAGCCACAATCAAACTAAACCCCTATCTAGGGATTGAAACACCCAAACTATAAAATTATTGGCTCAAAAATAGATATCTCCTCACTCTTTTTATGCCCTCCAATCACCTCAAATAATCGATCGACTCCACACCGCCAAGAAAAATGCTCAGCCACAAAAGCCGGGCCCGCAACCCTAGCATTTGCAGCTATTTCAGGCTGTTCGATCGCACTTTGCATCAAATCAGTCAAATGTTCCCACTCAGGAGCTAACATAAATAAAGTTTCCCCCTCAACAACCACAGCCGTAAATTTACTCTCGATCCGCAGTGCAAAGTCCGATCGCGTAAAATCATCCGTAGGGCCGCCCGCAGTGCAGATTACCAGCAAACCGCAAGCCACAGCCTCCAACACCGGCAGATTAAAACCTTCCGCCAAATAGGGAGAAACATAAACATCCGCAGCTTGGTACAACTCAGCTACTTGAGCAAAAGATAGCTGCGTGCCAGTATAAATCAACCTCGGTAAAACCCTCGCTCTTTCCGCATCGTCCAGCACAACTCGACAGGCTTCCGCAATCTCGTCTCTCGAAGGATAAAGCAGTTCTGAACCTTTTAAAACCAATCTCGCATGGGGATATTTGTCAACTACCGCAGCGAAGGCTTTTAATAAAGGGCGAATGCCTTTGCGATCGGTTTGTCCGCCGATGTTTAAAAATATAAAATAGTTTGACCAGCCGAAATTGTCCCTGAGCCATTGACGCCGATCGCCCGTAGCAGGATAATAAATCTGAGGATCGACACCCAAAGGTACAACAGCAATGCGATCGGCCTCAACCCCGCTGCGAATTAAGCCCGCCTTTGACCACGCCGAAGGTGTAATAATTTTTACTTGTGAGTTAACCGGAGTTTGGACGATCGACCTCACGCCGATCGCATCCAATACACTACGGGTAATTATCCCCCATTCTGTCGCTGCAAATACCCAAGTTTCGGCGCTGCTGGATGCCGAGAAGTCCCACGGGCAGTGCATTCGCAGCGTCACATCGGCTGACTGATTTAGCGCAGGGCTCGGAATGCTGCGGAGTAATGCTTCATTTGGGCGATCGAACAAACTAATTTTTGTTTCCCAAGCTGCGTCTATGTAGGGCATATCGCGGTGAAAAAGCTCTATTTGTCCTCGCGGGCGATTCATCATTTCTAGCAGTTGAAATTGATTTGCTACGCAATAGGAATGATAAATAAAACGCCAGCCTTCAACAATAATCTGCAACTCACAACTCCGAGTTTAATAATTAACAATTTAAATAATTATAGCAATCGCCAGAGCGGTTAGGACATAAATAACCTCATGAATAGAGCCTCCTAACCCATAGCCTAAACGGTTTTATTTCCTGATTCTGCAACTGTCAACTGTCCACTGTCCACTGTCCACTGCTATATCAGCAATTGGTAATAAGAATAAGCTGTAAGCAAGAAGACATACACACCAATTTTTTTTGGCGAGCCGTATTTTACTTTTAATTAGTATTCGTAGCGTGCATCGGCATTCTTAATCTCTAAATCCTCTCGATAATCTGACTGCGACGCACCTTACATAATAGTTGACAAAACCAATCCCAAGCTTGTTTTATAGCAATGATTTTTCTAAATATTCTAAATAGTATAAGGTGCGTCGCTGGCTCGATTGTCAATATTTAGCTAGGGATTTTTGATGGCGACACACCCTACCGCTACTAATAATCAGTAATGGGTAATTACCAATTACCTATTACCAATTACCAATTCCTTACTTCATCACTTGCCAATCCATAATCCGCCACTGTCCTTCCTGACGGATTAAGTCGTAGCGCACGCGCAGGTCTTCGTTGCGAGAACTAACTAGCCGATCGCCATCGAAGACTTCGGCTTTTTCGGTTACTTGGGCTTCTACTTCGGCGCGATCGGGATTAGTCGGATTCGTCTTAACTCCTCTAACTTGCAGGCTGTGTACGTAACGCTGATGGGCGTTATTTCGCTTCTGAGCCTCTGCCATCAATTGCCAGCGGGACAAAGCCGGTTCTGTCAGAACTTGCTTTAATTCTTCGACAGTATGGTTGGGCCCCAAAGCCGCTGCTTTCGCCGACAGCCAGCTTTGAACTATTTGTCCCGCTGCTTCGTCCGTGATTGCTCCCGATACTGGGGCGGGGGCGCTAGGCTCTGGGGCGGCGGCTTCTAAAGCGGGGATTTCTATGGGTGCTGCTTCCAGGCTCACGGAGGCTTGCTCTCCTTCGAGAGATGGGCCCGAGGGGCCTTGTAGAGCGCTGGCAAATAGACTCAATATCCACCACAAAATTAAGAGGCTCAAGACGCCTGCGACGATAAACAGAGTTAGCCTGTTTCGAGGAGGCATGGACTTGACTTGGGCGGAAATTTGGGCTGCGATGGTGCGCGCCCGATCGGTCAAATCACCTTTTCCTGAGCTGCGCCGGCTTGAACTTGGGTTCCTCCGCTGTTTGGCAGTGGGAGATTCGCGTCCCGCAGTTGCTGTCGGATTATAAGTAGCCGCGCCTAGTGCTGCCGCCGTTGCGTGGTCTTTCGGGGCTGAGGCTGCGGTAGAGGTGTCGGCCGGTACGCGGGGGGTGAAGGTGACGTTACTAGCTCCCTGCTTGGCTGCGGGGGGCTGTGGGGGAGTGGGCGGACGATCGCCCGTTGGTTGCAGCCGTCCTTGGGGTTTGCCCGATCGGGGCTGGACAACAACCCATTCGTTGGCATTTTCTCCATCAAGTGGCAAAGCTTCTAGGTAAGCTTGTACTTTCGGGTCAGCAAAGTAATCTTTCAGAGAAACAGACTGGGAAGCCAAGTCGCGGAAGTGCGGAAACACTTCTTCTTGCAGCCAGTGTTCAGCGTACAAGCACAATCCCGGCAACAAGTCGGGAGAATCTTGGGAATGTTCGCGAATGAAGGCGAGGGGTTCTTTTTCCGAACTGAGTTCTAGGGCTCTGCTGGCTTCTTCTGTTTGGCCCAGCAGGAGGGAACACACGGCTTTTTCGAGGTGAACATCTTGGCGGCGACCGAGCTGCATCAGCATCAGCTTGGCGCGGCGGATCATTGATGGGCCTCTGGCGGCAAATCCTTGGGCTAACAGGGTGTAGACCGAGAGGTAAGTAGCGACTGCGGAGGGCCGGCCGGCTTCGGTCTCAAATAGGGTCTGTTGCTCGCTGCTGGTTAGGTGTTTGCGCAGTTGCTGGACGAAGCGGAGAAAGTCTTCTATTCCTAAGCCCGATCGATCGTCTCCAGATCCGTCTATTCCTCCCCGTTCTTGGAGCATTTCTCGCAGGATTTGCAGTCCCTCGCGTCGCTCTGCTACTTTTTCTTCGGGGAGGGATAGTAACTCTAAAATGTTGTACGGACGTAGTTTGTATATGTCGCTTTGCATTTCACCCCTCACGCTGGAAAATAGGCTTTCGCGCAGCAGCAGTTCTTGCCCTGCTTCTAATGATTTGGCTGCATTTTCGTACTGAGTTTGCTGCCACTGTTCGCGGCCGAGTTCTAGACAGGCAAGGCTAACTGTTAAAACTATATCTGGCCGCACAAGCTGAGGATCGCCGAAACGACCTTCGACGATCGCGATGCTGCCATTATTGAGATACGGGCGACCCAGTTTCTGTACGAGTTCGTATTCCCCCAGTTCTTGTAGTACGAGCAGGGCTCCTACGAATTGGTTGTCATCGATTTCAATACTTGGAGTGTGGGGGTCGGGAGCAGCGTCTAAAGCTTTGGACTCTGCTGGAGCGGTTTCTCCTGCGTCGTCTTGCAAAACTGTAGCTGACTGAGCTGAGCTTTTCGACCTCTGCTTGGCAGCAATTGCTGCTTCCGACTCTCGATCGTAAGTTTTTGCTAAAAAACTGGCATCATAAGCTTTGCGCCCGTCTGAGTCTGACAGAACGGCGCAGGCTTCATCGATCAATTGTTTGCGGGCGATGATCGCAACTTCGGAATACTCCCGACGCGGAAGCTGTAAAGTTCGATCGCGATGAGCCTGCTGCAACTGTTCGGCAGTAGCTTGAATCGGTAGACCCAAAATACGGTAGTAATCTAGTGGAATTAACACAGCGTCCACTTCCCCAAAAGCGCTAGCAACTGAATTAGCCTATCTTAGCTAAGGTTGGTTTGTAACAAAAGCATTAGTTATAACTTAGTCGGGATCGATCGGAGTCGGTTCTGCCAGTCCCGCCATTTGGCTCCCAGCTTCTGTGATTTTAACAATTTGCGATCGACTGCTGTGAAAATTGGCGACCATTTTCTGCTGCGGTTGTGTCCAATCTCGGTTTACAGTGATTTGAGTATGGTTCGATTTAACCTGTCTAGTTCGCCGATCGGGTATTAATTTTTTATGGAACGGACTCTACCAGCTTTTGACGCGCAGAGCGTAACTATTTCTCGGGATGAGGGCTTGATGCTCTACGAGGATATGGTTTTGGGGCGTTTTTTTGAAGACAAGTGCGCTGAGATGTACTACCGGGGCAAAATGTTTGGTTTTGTCCACTTGTACAACGGCCAGGAAGCCGTGTCTACGGGGATAATTCGATCGATGCGCCGCGATAGTACGGATTACGTCAGCAGCACCTACCGCGATCACGTTCACGCTTTGAGCGCGGGCGTACCGGCGCGGGAAGTGATGGCGGAGTTGTTCGGAAAGGAAACCGGTTGCTCGAAGGGCCGCGGCGGTTCGATGCATATGTTTTCGGCAGAACATCGGCTGTTGGGAGGTTATGCTTTTGTGGCTGAGGGGATTCCTGTAGCTACTGGGGCGGCTTTTCAATCGAAGTATCGGCGCGAAGCTTTGGGGGATGAGAGTTCCGATGGCGTGACTGCTTGTTTTTTTGGCGATGGTGCTGCAAATAACGGGCAGTTTTTTGAGTGTTTGAATATGGCTGCTTTGTGGAAGTTGCCGATTCTTTATGTTGTGGAAAACAACAAATGGGCGATCGGCATGGCCCACGAGCGCGCTACTTCTGACCCGCTAATTTACAAGAAAGCTCATGCTTTTGGCATGGCTGGAGTCGAGGTTGACGGGATGGATGTTTTGGCGGTGCGGGAAGTCGCAAAGGAAGCTGTTGCTCGCGCTCGCGCTGGCGAAGGGCCGACTGTATTCGAGGCTTTGACTTATCGTTTTCGCGGACATTCTTTGGCCGATCCTGACGAATTGCGATCGAAGGAAGAGAAGGAATATTGGTTCCCCCGCGATCCGATTAAAAAGTTGGCTGCTGATTTGATCGATCGCACTTTAGCAACTGCTGAAGAGTTAAAGGCGATCGAGAAAAAGATCGAAGCAGTAATTGATGATGCGGTAGATTTTGCGGAGAAAAGCCCCGAGCCAGATCCGAAGGATTTGTATCGGTATATCTATGCTGAAGATTAGTCATTCAGTTGACAGTTGACAGTTGACAGTTGACAGTTGACCTAGAAGGAAGAGGATTGGAGTAATGAATAGTCTTCGTTTAATTTCTCCCCGATCAGGGAGAGGCTTTAAACCAATTCTTTCTGGTAATCTTTAGAAAAATTTTGCGCGCGGTTGCAGCCTACAGGTTAAAACCTGTGGCTGCACCAATGTGCAAGATATAATTGAAGTATACTTTCTATACGCAAAGAGAGGCGGTATGATAAATATCGATCGCAATCTAAGTCAAATTAGCAAAAATATGGGTGCTGTTCGAGTCAATGTCAAGCTCACGAATGCCATTGATGAAGGCTTGGTTAATCGAGGATTGCTCAAACCGAATCTTGTGCGCGTTTACGAAGCAGAAGCAGTGATAAATACTGGTGCAGTACGCACAGCAATTCCTGTAGAAGTTTGCGAACAGCTTGGTTTAAGAATTCGGAGTCAGGAAATAGCAAAGTATGCTGATGGCCGACAAGAAACAGTAGGAGTGACTGGGCCTATGATTATTGAAATGGAAGGGCGCGAGACGATTGAGGCTGCAATGGTTTTAGGCGATATCGTGCTAATCGGTCAAACTGTTTTAGAAACTTTAGATTTGTTAGTAGATTGCAAGAATCAGCGTTTAGTTCCCAATCCCGAAAATCCCGAAAGAGCAGTGTTGAGAGTATAACACTAAATCCAGTCCTTCTTAAAAGGTTCGTAGTGAGGACTTCAGTCATTCTTAAAAGTTTATAATAAAGAAGGACTTTAGTCCTCACTACGAACCAATTTAAGTTATCAACATAGATTGACTGAAAAAGAAGGACTAAAGTCCTCACTACGAACTAATTTCATTAAGTTTATTAACATAGATTGATTGTAATAAAGAAGGACTAAAGTCCTTACTACGAACTAAGGTTATTAACATAAATTGACTGTAATAAAGAAGGACTAAAGTCCTTACTACGAACTAAGGTTATTAACATAAATCGATCGCCACTGCTTGCAATTCTTGAGCTTTTTCTTCAGGTAAAGCATCGTTGGCAAACATTCCCGCCGCGAGTTCGGTTCCTGCTAGGTATTTTAGCCGATCGCGCGATCGATAGGGCGGATAAAACTCAGCGTGCAAATGCGCCTCCGGGTGAGGCTTTCCGTCGGTGGGGCCTTGAAACCAAGCCATCAAATAAGGGAATTGGCGCTGCCACAAACCGTCATATTTAAGGGCGACTGTTTTTAAGGCTTTAGCGAGTGCTTGACGCTGTTTTTCGGTAAGATCGATAAATGTGGCAGTTGGTGCGATCGGGGCAATCCACACTTCGTAAGGATAGCGAGCGCAAGCGGGGACAAAGGCGATCGCATCTTCGTCTAAATACAGAATGCGCTGTTTGTCAGCAATTTCTTTTTGAATCAAATCTTGCAGCAAACCGCTACTATTTTTTTGATAGTAAACCGACTGACATTCTAACATCCGCGCCGGCACCGGTGGCACGAACGGATAAGCGTAAATTTGACCGTGGGGATGATGCAAAGTTACTCCAACTTCGACACCGCGATTCTCAAACGGTAAGACATATTGAATCTCAGGATTGCCGCCAATGACTGAAGTGCGATCGGCCCATACTTCTAACAATAATTCTAAGTGACTTAACTCCAAAGAACCCAACGAAGCCTGCGGATCTTGAGTAAATACTACCACTTCGCAAATGCCGTTAGCAGGCAGAGTTTCCACAATACTTGTAGGTGCATTATTTGCCTGCAAAGTCATCGATGGAAAGCGGTTATCAAAAACAGCTACGTCGTATTTTCCTTGGGGTAATTCTGTGGGAAACTTGGGGTTAATTGTCGCAGCCAGCGGGTTGTATTCCGGCGGTGGCATGAATGTTCTGCCCTGGCGGTGGCTGGCATACGCTACCCATTCCCCGCGCAAAGGATGCCAGCGAAAATGTGGGTTTGCCTTGACCGGTTCATTGCTGGGACTTACCGCCACGATGCCTTCTGGGATTGGGTGGCGGCTGTAGAGTTTCAGCGGGCGGCCGTCTGGTTTTTGCAATATTTGGGAGTGCATTTTGGTTGGGGCGGGCGATTGCTTTTAATAGATTTCAGAAGTATAACTTTCTGCTTGGAGAATTCGCCCCTACCTAAAGTCGCAAATATCGATGTCGCAACCAAATCAATGCCAACCCCCGAAACGATTACACAGCAGGCGAGTATCGAATAATAGAACCGGATCGATTGCCCAAAAATCCGTAAATTTACGCTAGCTAGGCAGTACCTCTGCGTTTATAATCAATATAGTTGAACAGTCAAACTCCCAATAGCAGCAAAGCGAAGTGCCATGTACATACCTGTTACTTTCGATGGCGGTATCCAAAGGAACGAAGCAATAGAAATAAAAGTCAGAAACTTTAAAGAGTTAAACTTACAGGAAAGACATATTGAAGAGTTTTTGCGCAAAAACATTAATTTGCTCTTTGGAGATGACGAAACTCTTCTAGTTGTTGGTCAACAAGTTCGTAATGCTAGCAACGGGATTAGCGACCTGACTGCCATTGATGCAGATGGGAATGTTGTGCTTATCGAGATTAAACGCGACGTACAAGACATCAAGGCAAGAAAAGAACCTTTTGAATTTCAAGCTATCAGGTATGCCGCGAGTTATGCCAAAATTTCAACACCTGAATCCCTTGTAGAGTTGGTTTATAGCTCGTATATCGAGACACACAAAGATGAGTATGAATTAGGTGATTTGACTCCAAGTGAAAAAGCGAGACGAGAGTTAAATTTATTCTTGTCAAGCAATGACGCACTCAAAACCTTTAATAAAAAACAACGAATAATACTTATAGCGTCATCTTTTGATGAGCAAACCCTATCTGCCGTTGCTTGGTTGATTTCAAATGGGGTGGACGTTATCTGTCTTAATCTCACTCCTATTTTTATAGGAGAGCAAGGTTTTTTGAGTATTGAAAAAATTTTGCCTCCGGCACAACTGGATGATTTTTACGTGGGTTTAGCCGGAGTAGGTTCTACAATTAAGGGAGACATTATATCGACTGCTTCTGCCTTTAATAGAACTTGGCTACCTCGAATGGACAAGCTGTTTGAGTGGCAATTAATCAAGGCTGGGGATAGCATTGAAATTAAATATTTTGAAAGCTCTGAAGCTATAATAATTGACCAGGCTTTTGTGAGATTTGATGGGGAAGAAGTTTCTTATAATAATTGGGGAAAGAAAGTTACTGGGTGGTCTTCTATAAATATTTATGAATGGGCCGTGCGGAGTTCGACTAAGAGGACATTACATGAACTAAGGAAGGAAAAAATGGCAGAGTTGGAAGCCAAAGCCAGTCAAAGTGAAACAGTTCAAAACGAAGATGTTGGATAAATTACATACAAAATTGTGAGAAGGGCTCTGAGATCGTGTCCGCTCGATCGACCGAAATTCCTGTAGTAGGTTGGGTTGAACTTAGTGAAACCCAACATCAACTGTTGTTGGGTTTGATTATTATATGACAATCATCAATCTCGCAACTTCAGCAACGGTTCAATCTGCTGTCTTTGAAACTGCAATTCGTCTGCTAAAGGCTGATAAATTTCTCGATCGCCCGATTCATTGCCATAATCCCACAAACCATTGTAACAGTGCCTGTCGTCGTCCCAACCCGGATGGTTGACGATCGGATACAAGCAGCAGACTCCCTCGATCGGCACTCCTGCTTTCAGCGCCGCCGCTACCTCAGTGCACACATAATTAAACCAGACAGGTCTAAAATCGTCTTCAGTGCCTGTTTGTGCAACGAATAAGGGGCGGCCGTAGTTGACTTTGATACCCATCGAAATGCGTACTGGTTGACTTTTTCAATGCTTTTTGACGCACGTTACAAGATGAGCAGGTGCGCTCTTATGGCACCCTACAAACTACGATATTTTAGGTGTTTGAGAGACTTTTATTCAGACTCAGCAGACACGCCAGACAGGGCTGGGGCTCTTGGGCCCGTGGTTGCCCTCTTTAGTTGACGCTCTTGGTAGGCACTCTTGGCACTACCCTACAAATATGTACAAATCATTTAGGATTGCTATAGGTGGATTTATTTGACATTCAAAATCCGATTATTCTGCACTGGGAACATCGTTTGTCAGTGATAAATCTCCTTCTTCACTGAGTTGTTCAAAGTCTTCATTTGTGGTAAACCGCTTTGCCTCTGTGGGATCTGTGGCTGCATTGCCCGCAAAATTGGTCGCTGCTGAGCGATCGATCGCAGAAGGATCGATTTGGGCTCCTGCCTCGGCTTCGGCGGCCAACAGTGCATTACCTCCAGCATAATGATTTTTTCCGGCGATCGTTTGTAGAGCTTCGGCGGCGGCTTGATTGGAAACTGCTGCTTGAGCTATCATTGATTCATCATTCATGATTGGAACCTCTTTAATTATGGTTTAGTTTGCTTGTTTGAATTGAAAAAATTAGCAGGATTTGTGATTAATTGGCTTCCTTTATTATAACTGATTAAAAACGATCGGCAACAATGCTACTGGAATCAAAATTTGCGCGATGGCAATTGTCGTATCCATAGATTGGACGCTCCTCATGTATGTTAATTGCGATCGCGCAAAACATCCCGAATCGTTATAGCAACATTTCTACGATTAGACTGACCAAGTTTTTTCCCTCAACTCAATAATCTAATCACCAGAAGTAGAAGTGCAACTGCAAGCAAGCCACCATAGAATATGAACATCCGATCGCCAAACCACTTTGGCAAGAAAAAAATGTCGATGACTTGACCGTGATACGATTCCAAGCTTTCGGCGTAAGTCGTCAGGGGACACGTCCAATTGTTGGCGATGAGAACGATGACTTCGATCGCGAATAAAGCGACTGCGATCCATGTGAGAATTGAGATTTTGTCAGCAGTAACTTCATATAATAGAACTGCCATGATTATATTGAAGAATATGAAGATTGCGGAATGAACGAATCTGATGAATGCGATGGAGTTCAGCATAAAATATTTGACTCCATGAGATTTTACCTGCTCAGCCGATCGCACATCATTTATCTCTTGTTTATTTTCCCGATCCCTTCAGCCTGGCTGTTGACGATTTTCGGGCTACCATAGTAATTGATTTCCCCTACACCAGATGTCTTTGCATCGAGTTTCCCCGTCACATATATATCAACATTACCTACTCCAGTCGAATTTACCTTTGCGTTTACAGTATGTAAATTCTTCGCGTCTACACTTCCGACACCCGATAATGTAATATCTGCTTCCTTTGTTTCACCAGATGCACTGAAATCCCCGACACCATTCACCACTATCTCCAATCGGTCGTTCTTTACATTTGATAGATTAGCTTTACCTACTCCATCGAAGACAAACTTTTTAATATCGGGAGTCGATACAATGATTTGTAGTTTTTGCTGAGGATTGTATCCCTTAGTGGGTCGGATGTACAAAGTACCATTTTTAACTTCAGTAGTAATTAATGGGATGATGTTATCATCGCCACTAATTTCGAGACTCTCCTGCCCTTGAGAACGCACTTGGATCGAACCAACATACTTCGCGTCTAAAGAATCGAAGGAAGCAAGCGATCTTTTCTCGGTTTTAACAATCCCACTTCCTTGAAGGTTGGGGTTGAGAATAATGAGATTGCATCCTACCAAGCCAGTAACTAATCCGATGCTGAGCAGTGTCAATATCTTCATGGTCTTTCTTTCACTCAAGAGATAGGTGATCAGAAACAAGAGAACCCAGTGAAATAGTTCAGAAGTCCCTAGGCAGAATTATTTGCACGCTGGGTTTTGTCCTCATGTTTACTTTGCTCATTAGACACGATTGCAAAAATACCTAGGACGGGCTCTCCGGCCCATCCCACAAAAATTATTTTTTGTTGTGGGATAGGTGTTATGCCTGCCCAAAAATTTGATTAAAAGGATTTTTGCAATCTTGTCTATTTAGGGTACAAAATCAGCATCAATCACATCATCCTCGCTGTTTCCCGACGGTGGACTTGCGGGATGAGGATTGCTCGCATCCGCACCAGCTTTGGCGTAAACGGCGCTACCAATTTGCATCAGGGCTTGTTTGAGATCCGTTGTGAGCGATCGCATTTGATCGTAGTTTTCTTGACCAATTGCCGATCGCAAATCTCCAATCAATGATACCGCCCGCTCCTTATCCGCATCAGAAACTTGACCGTCCAAATCTTCCAGTTGTTTTTCTGACTGATAAACCAGCGAGTCTGCATTGTTTTTGGTATCAATCTGGTCACGCCGTCTTCGATCTTCCTCAGCATGAGTTTCCCCATCGCGCACCATGCGTTCCACATCGGCTTGATTCAGAGTAGAAGCACCAGAAATCGTAATCGATTGTGCTTTACCAGTGGCACGATCTTTCGCAGTTACTGATAGTAAACCATTCGCATCTAGATCGAAAGTCACATCAATTTGTGGCACGCCGCGCGGGGCCGGAGGAATACCATCAAACTTGAAAGTTCCCAAACTTTTGTTATCGTTGACTAATTCTCGTTCTCCCTGCAAAACATGAATCTCGACATTTGTTTGGCCATCCGCAGCCGTCGAAAAAGTCTCCGATTTCTTGACAGGAATTGTGGTGTTGCGGGGAATAATTTTCGTCATTACCGCGCCCATCGTTTCTACGCCCAAAGAAAGCGGTGTGACATCGAGCAGCAGAACATCTTTTACTTCTCCAGCCAGCACCCCGGCTTGAATCGCTGCCCCTATAGCCACCACTTCATCGGGGTTAACGCCCTGATTTGGATCTTTATTTGTGATCCGTCGGACAAGCTGCTGCACGGCTGGAATTCGCGTAGAACCGCCGACTAGCACAACTTCATCGAGATTTTCATTGCTGAGATTGGCATCCTTCAAGGCTTGCTCAACTGGGATACGGCAGCGATCGAGCAAATCTGAACACAGTTTATCAAAATCTGCCCTTGTCAAGGTGATATCCAGGTGCTTAGGCCCCTCCTGCGTTGCCGTAATGAAGGGCAGATTAATCGTCGTTTGAGTCGCATTAGAAAGTTCAATTTTGGCTTTTTCTGCGGCTTCGGTTAATCGTTGGAGGGCTTGCTTATCCTTGCGTAAATCAACGCCTTCGTTACTCTGAAATTCGTCAGAAATGCGATCGACAATCTTTTTATCGAAGTCATCGCCGCCTAAATGAGTATCCCCACTGGTAGATTTGACTTCAAACACACCTTCTCCCACTTCTAGAATCGAAACATCGAAGGTACCGCCCCCTAAATCGAACACTAGAATTGTTTCATTGCCCTTTTTGTTCAAACCATAGGCAAGCGCTGCTGCCGTCGGTTCATTAATAATGCGGAGTACCTCTAACCCGGCAATTTTGCCTGCATCTTTGGTTGCTTGACGTTGCGAATCATTGAAGTAAGCAGGCACGGTAATTACTGCTTGCGTAACCCTTTCTCCCAAGTATTTGCTAGCATCATCCGTAAGTTTTTGCAGGACTTGAGCAGCAATTTCTTCAGGCGCAAACTGTTTTTTGAGCGCCGGACAATCTAGCTTGACGTTTCCATTATTATCGCGGATGACTTTGTAAGAAACTTCGCTTGCTTCGTGAGTGATTTCATCGTATTTGCGTCCGATAAATCGTTTCACTGAGTAGAAGGTATTGTCTGTATTCATTACCGCCTGTCTGCGGGCAATTTGACCAACTAGGCGATCGCCCGTTTTGGTATACGCAACTACAGAAGGCGTGATGCGTTGTCCTTCGGCATTGGCAATCACGATCGGTTTTCCACCTTCGATAACTGCAATACAAGAGTTAGTCGTACCTAAATCAATTCCAACAACTTTTGCCATGATTTTAAATTCCTAAATTAGATTTTGATGTCAGCTATTCTGGATTTGGATCTAATGCTATTGCTCAAAACTCATACAACAGTAGTCGTAGGGTGCGTCGCCCTAGACAAGCCCTAGATTCGAGTGACAATCTCACAGCGACGCACCTCATACCATTTTTACAAAGTTTTGCTACAAAAGAAGTATTCGGTTTGTTTACACGAACCCCGTAAGCCTGAAAAAATTTAACTGAAAATTAAGTTGAGTTTTCTGGATATTGGGTCATTTTCACTAGGTAAAATACGGAAATCAAACCTAGCAAGCCAGGGGCACCAAGCCATACCCAGAAACCAGCTAACAGCTTGTGCAATGCCAATGCAGAGAAAGGATTACTACCATTAGGTAAATTAAACCAAAATGCTGATAGTGTTCCGCCAAAGCCTATAGCGATCGCAGTTAAGGAAGTAACTGCTGAGAAATTATATTGCTGTCGAACAAAAAATATGCAAGATA
>JAJAYT010000404.1 GCA_026786085.1 Microcoleus sp. CAN_BIN18
AAAAAAAAAAAAAAAACCCCCCTTATTTTTTTTGGCGGCACTATAAAAAAAAAAATTTGGTTTGTCGGCGCCCCCCCCCCCCGTTTTCTCGCCCCCCCCCCCCCCCCACTACGAACCTTACTTATTGCGGTCAATCGACAGGACATGATATGAGGTATTTATCAAGTAATTTAAGTAAAAGAAACAGAGGGATTATGAAACGAAACGATTTGCTGAACGATGTTTTACCTCGCGATTTTCAAGAAACCATTGAGTTAGGACAAATGCTGTGGCAGCGCCACCCAATCCCTGTACAGCTATTTCTGGTAATGTGCTTTAACTTGATAATTGCCCCGGCTGTTTATGCGGCTGCGGATGAAGGTTTGACAAAGAAAGCTGCGTGGGGTTTAGGTCTTTTGGGTTTAGTAATCGTCGGACTCGCAGCTTATTTGTTTGTCGTGATTTTTCAGCCAGAAAGATTTTAGGAAAATATCTGCATTCCGACTCTTAGAAACCGGGTTTTTTACCTAATCTGTGGGCTAAAACGAAATATTTTCGCAAAAAACCCGGTTTCTTGGCCCCGTGCGTACTGACATCCGTTACATCCGTTACATAATCCGTTGCCGAACTTTATTCATTGAGGTAATTTATGAGAGAATTAATCAAAGCAATTCGCGTGACTTTAGTTTTGTGGGGAATCACCGCCGTTATCTATCCATTAATCTTGCTAGTAATCGGTCAAATAGCTTTCCCCTCGCAGGCAAACGGCAGCTTAATTACAAAGCAAGGAGTTGTAGTCGGTTCATCGTTAATCGGTCAACCGTTCGCCTCAGAAAAGTATTTTTGGAGCCGCCCCAGCACAACAAATTATAGTAGCTTTGCGACCAAAGATTACGACCCCACAAAGGCAGATAATTTAAGTCAAAGAACGGGCGTTTCGGGAGCTAGCAACATTGCTCCTAGCAACTCCGATTTACTGAAGCGAGGTAATGAAAAAGATGGTTTTCAGGGAGTGCAAGTTGAATTAGACCGCCTCAAACAAGCTGGAATCCAACCGATCGCCGATTTAGTCTATACTTCCGGTTCTAGCCTCGATCCGCACATCAGTGTAGAATCAGCTATAGCCCAAATTGAACGGATCGCAAAAGTGCGATCGATCAATCGCAATCAAGTAGAAATCCTGGTATCTAAGAATACAGACGGCAGGTTACTCGGCATTTTCGGCGAACCGGGAGTTAACGTCCTCAAACTGAATGTGGCTCTTGATGGTTTATAATACTCATTAGTCAGTAGTCAGTGGTTAGTTGTTAGTTGTTATTGGTTATTTCTAGCAACCGCCAACTGCCAACTGTCAACTAACAACTGCCAACTGCCAACTGTTAACTGTCAACTGTCAACTGTCAACTGCTATGATTCACTCTAGCGAACTCAGCGACAATCCAGACGCGGTTTACGTCCAACCGAACCGCACTTACGATCGCACCCGCCGCCGGGGAAAGCACAAAATATTTATCGGCATGGCCCCCGGTGTCGGCAAAACTTTCCGAATGTTAGAAGAAGGACACAGGCTAAAATCTGAAGGCATTGATGTCGCGATCGGACTGTTAGAGACTCACGGGCGGAAAGAAACAGTCGCTAAAGGCGAAGGACTGGAAATAGTGCCGCGCAAAATAATGCAGCGAGGGGTAAAAAATCTAACAGAAATGGATACAGAAGCTGTCATAGCACGCCACCCTCAGCTAGCATTAGTAGACGAACTGGCTCATACAAACGTTCCCGGTTCTCTCCTAGAAAAGCGTTATCAAGATGTCGAGCAAATTCTGAATGCTGGCATTGACGTTTTTTCCACCCTCAACATTCAACACATAGAAAGTCTCAACGATTTAGTAGCACGAATTACCGGAGTTGTCGTGCGAGAGCGAGTGCCCGATCGCGTCCTCGAAGAAGCTGACGAAGTAATCGTTGTTGATGTCACACCGGAAACCTTAGAAGAAAGGTTATTAGAAGGCAAAATCTACGCTCCTGAAAAAATCCAACAATCTTTAGAAAACTTTTTTCAGCGCCGTCATTTAATTGCATTGCGAGAACTCGCGCTGCGAGAAGTCGCAGACAGTGTTGAAGATGACGCAGCAACTTTAAAAGGTCAAGTTTGCAACATTCACGAACGAGTTTTAGTATGCGTCTCCACTTATCCCAATTCCTTGCAATTGCTGCGGCGGGGCGCGAGGCTGGCCAACTATATGAATGCCCCGTTTTATGCTGTGTTTGTCGAAGATCCAGACCGATTTTTAACAAAATCAGAAGGTTTACACGTTGAAACTTGTGAGAAACTCTGTCAAGAATTTAATGGAAATTTTTTGCGGGTAAACGGCCCGAATATATCCAGAGCGATTTCGGATGTAGCGAAACAGTATCGGATTACTCAAATTGTGATCGGTGAAAGCCAGCAATCCCGCTGGAATTTGCTGCTGCGGGGCTCTTTGACTCAACAGTTAGTGCGATCGCTCAAAAACGTAGATTTGCACATCATCGCTACCGAAAAAAGTGGGGTTCCTAATTAGTCAGTTGACAGTTGACAGTTGTCAGTTGACAGTTGTCAGTTGTCAGTTGGTAGTTGTATCAGTAAGTCCACCTAATTAAACGTAAACGTAAAATACGGATCGCTCTCCAGCTTGCTGTGTATATCTTCTCCCTTCTTCCTTCATCCTTCTTCCTTCTTCCTTCTACTTAACGACTGTAACTTTCGGAGGATAGCAGACTCTAGCTGGTGGCGGATGCGCCAGAAGCTTTTATCTGTCAAGATCGCACGTGTTAAAGCTTATTAAAAGTGCGATCGCTATGGTGGATATTTACATTCTCGACTTGCTAGCTATTGGCATCCTCCTGCTCACTGTCACCTTGGGTTCTGGATGGATTTCGCGATTGCCGGTATCTTATGCCTTAATTTATCTAGTTGTTGGTATCGGATTGGGGCCCTACGGCGTCAAGCTGATTGAATTGCGCCCCGAAGCTCAATTTTTAGAAAGACTTACAGAATTTGTAGTGATTGTTTCTCTGTTCAGTTGCGGCTTAAAAATGAATCGCCCGCTGCAATTTTGGGCCTGGAATTCCACAGCGCGACTGATCGGTTTTTTAATGCCTATTTCGATTTTTGGGGTGGCCGCAGTCGGTCATTGGTTTGTGAAATTAGATTGGGGCCCCGCGATTTTATTGGGAGCAATTCTCGCTCCTACCGACCCAGTTTTAGCCTCAGAAGTTCAGTTAGCTGATATAGACGATCGCGATGAATTGCGTTTTGGTTTAACATCGGAAGGCGGTTTGAACGATGCTTTAGCTTTTCCCTTTGTTTATTTCGGCATTTATGCGCTAAAAGATAACAATTGGCCGAACTGGTTTTCGCAGTGGGCGGCAGTTGACTTAATTTGGGCGATCGCCGCAGGTATCGTGATGGGCATTTTAGTAGCTAAAGCCGTCACCTGGATCGATCGCCAATTGCAACGCTACAGACCGGCCGACGAATTAATGGAAGATTTCATCGCTCTCAGCACAATTCTGCTCACCTATTCCCTCACAGAAGTAGTCAACGGCTACGGATTCCTCGCAGTTTTTGTAGCAGGAATAGTCGTGCAGCGCAGTTACCGCGACCCCGAAAAACCGCTTTCCCAACTGCACTTTACCGAGCGCATTGAAAAGTTAATGGAAGTAGGAACAATTTTACTATTAGGTTCGCTCCTGCGCCTAGAACCTCTGGTAGCACATGGAGGCTACGCCCTCTTAATAGCTGGATTGTTAATCTTTTTCATCCGGCCTGTGGGAGCTTGGATCAGTACGATCGGCAGTCCTTTGCATCCCGCCAGCCGATTGCTGTGCGGTTGGTTCGGCATTCGCGGCGTCGGTTCTATCTATTATCTTACCTATGCTTTAGGTCAAGGTTTGAAAGGCGAAACCGCCGAAAAATTAGCCTGGATTACCTTTACAACGATCGTGATTTCTGTGATTGTGCACGGCATCAGCGCCACCCCGTTAATGAACTGGTACGATCGCCGAATCAAACCTAAAGTCCCCGACTTAATTTAATTTGTAGGGAAACGACACTGCCGTGTCCATATTTGTAGTAGGGAAACGGCACTGCCGTGTCCTTACCCGCAGCTAAACTGGTTTCACCCCGATTAATAAAGCGAGTTCGCGCCACTTCCAATAACAGTCTGCATCGGTAAAACCAATTTCTCTAAACCAGCGCAATTGCGTTTCCACATCCAGCAATTTATTAGACGGATCTTCGGACTCCTTGCTAATACCCAGCGCCTCTCGAAACTTCTCATGCAAAGCCTCTGTTGGGGACGCTACGTGCTCCAAATTGCCAAAAATGCCTCCGGGTTCCAAAAGCTCGAAAATCTTGGTGTAAAGCGAATATTTGCGATCGTCTGTTACGTGATGGATGGCAAAACTAGAAACGATCGCATCAAACTTGCCCAAATCCGGCAGCGGTTCGTCAAAATTGTGCTCGATTACCGTGACATTTTTGTCATCAGCAAAGCGAATTCTGGCTTTTTCCAGCATTGTCGGCGAAAAGTCGATCGCCACACACTCAACATTCGGGCGATCGCACTTAAGCAAACCCAACAACCGCCCATCACCCGTACCCAAATCCAGAATCCGGCGCACAGTTTGCGGCACTTCCTCCAACAAAACCGCTTCACCTTCTGTGCGATGAGGAATGCGATCGTCCTTAGCCAGATACCACAAAGCGTGTTCCGCCGAAGTCCAAAGATTGACTTGATTCATAATTTTTCAACTCTCATAAAGCTCGCCGTTTTTATGCGTAAAAATCTGACTCTTTCCGTTAGATTTGGCAATTAAGTCATCGTCTGGGTAATTGACGGAATCACCAGAAGTGCGATCGCCAATTTCCAGATAAACAACATCTGAATTCGAGCGATTAACCAAATGATGTCCATCAGCATTTCCCGCCGGAAAACCCGCAGCCATACCCAATTTTAGCACTTGTTCTCCCAAATTTGTCACCAAAGTAACTTCCCCTTCCAGAACATAAATAAACTCATCTTGACAACTATGCCAATGCCTGAGAGCAGAACAACTTCCCGGCGCAAGCCTCACTAAATTTACGCCAAAATTCTGCAATCCGGCGGCATTACCCAAGCGTTTTTTAACCCTTCCCGCAATAGCAGATTTAAATTGCTGAGGATAATTAGAAGTCTTAATTTCAGCTACATTTTTAGGATCGACAATCATATTATTCCCTGGTCTATTTGAAGTAATTTCAATTCTAGAGTCGCTGTCAGCTCCTCGTCAATTTAGCATCCCACCTCCCACAGCCAGGGCAAGTAATTAAAGAATGTGTTATAAATATTGAGATTCATTAAGAAATATTGCTCATAATGCTCCTTTCACCCTCTGGCGCCAGCAAACTCAAAGAATCTTTAAAAGAAAAAGTATTCTTTGGGAATGAGCCAACCCCGGAACTCATAGCCATCTTACTGATTTACTTCGTCCAAGGCATTCTTGGACTAGCTCGTTTAGCCGTCAGCTTCTTCCTCAAAGACGAGCTAGGCATGACTCCGGCGGAAGTCTCAGCAATGCTGGGTGTTGTCGCCCTACCTTGGATTATCAAACCCTTGTTCGGCTTCATGTCGGACGGTTTGCCCATATTCGGCTACCGCAGACGGCCTTATATCGTCCTCTCCGGGCTGTTGGGAACGGCAGCCTGGGTGGGGATGGCTACGATCGTACACACGCCACTGGCCGCCACAGGGGCGATCGCCCTGAGTTCCCTCTCCCTCGCCGTCAGCGACGTAATCGCCGACTCCCTCATAGTCGAAAGAGCTAGAAAAGAATCCGTCGCCGACGCAGGTTCCCTGCAATCCTTATCCTGGGGCGCATCAGCCCTCGGCGGACTAATCACCGCCTACCTCAGCGGTTACCTGATGCAACACTTTGGCACCCACACCATCTTTTTAATCACCGCATCATTCCCCCTAATCGTATCAGCAACAGCCTGGTTAATTTCCGAAGAAAAAGTCAACAAACAAACCGACTTTGACACAGTAAAAAACCAATTCAAACAACTGCGGCAAGCTATTACCCAAAAAACAATTTGGTTGCCCACCGCCTTTCTTTTCCTGTGGCAAGCCACCCCAAGCTCCGACTCAGCCTTCTTCTTCTTCACCACCAACGAACTAGGCTTTCAACCAGAATTTCTCGGTCGAGTGCGCCTCGTCACCAGCATTGCCTCCCTCCTCGGCATTTGGCTGTTTCAGCGCTTCCTCAAAACAGTGCCATTTAGAGTAATTTTCGGCTGGTCAACAGTCATTGCAGCAGCCTTGGGCATGACTACATTATTATTAGTAACTCATGCCAACCGAGCATTAGGAATAGACGACCAGTGGTTCAGCATCGGAGACAGCCTGATCCTGACAGTAATCGGACAAATTGCCTATATGCCAGTGCTGGTACTCTCAGCGCGATTGTGTCCTCCCGGTGTCGAAGCTACATTATTTGCCGTGTTAATGTCAGTCACCAACTTAGCCGGACTTTTGTCCCACGAAGGCGGTGCACTTTTGACCCACTTACTCGGAATTACCGATCGCAATTTCGACAACCTCTGGCTGCTAATAATCATCACCAACCTCTCCACACTGCTACCCCTGCCATTCCTAAGTTGGCTTCCCGCAGAAAATGCAGAAAGTGGCGACCAAAACAATCAACAATCACTCCCCCTATTACAACCAGAACTAGGAGGTGCCAAACAAGGCGGACAGAACTTCATACCCGAATACTTTCCAGACTTAGTACCGACAGTAAGGTCAGAAAACCGCACTGCCGAAAGCAAATGAAGGAAGAAGGAAGAAGGAAGAAGGAAGAAGGAAGAAAATTGACTGCGAATATCTTTCTAGTTTGATTTCATCTCCTTTCATCTCCTTTTTTCTTACTTTATTTCTTTCTCTCTGCGCCCTCTGCGCCCTCTGCGGTTAAATCAATAAAAACTTATTCCACCAATGCAAAACTTAGAAACTTCCGAATCTCAAATAGCAGCCAAAAGCTTATCATACGATCGCACAGACTGGCAGCGCGGCTACGAATCCCAACCCAACGAATCCGACTACTGGATTGACGACATCGAAGGCGAAATCCCCGCAGGCTTGGAAGGTACATTCTTTCGCAACGGGCCCGGATTATTGGATGTCAACGGCCAGCGCATCCATCACCCCTTCGACGGCGAAGGAATGGTTTGTGCGATCGTAATTTCCGACAAACGCGCCCATTTCAGCAACCGATTCGTACACACAGAAGGCTATTTAGCCGAACAAAAAGCCGGAAAAATCCTGCACCGAGGCGTATTCGGCACACAGAAAGCGGGCGGCTGGTTAGCAAACATCTTTGATGTCAAAATCAAAAACATTGCCAACACCAACATCATTTATTGGGGCGACAAACTGCTAGCACTCTGGGAAGCAGCACAGCCCTACAGACTCGACCCCCGCACCCTAGAAACCCTCGGATTAGACACTCTAGACGGCATCTTAGAACCCGGTGAAGCCTTCGCAGCCCACCCCAGAATTGAAAAAGGGAAAAATGGAGCCGGAGACAGATTAATCAACTTTTCCGTCAAGCCCGGTTTGTCGAGTACAATTACCATTTACGAATTCGACGAAAGTGGCAAACTATTGCAGAAACACGCCCATGCAATCCCGGGTTTTGCTTTCTTGCACGACATGGTAATTACCCCGAATTACTGCATATTTTTCCAAAATCCCGTCAGCTTCAATCCGCTGCTATTCTTGTTAGGATTTCGGAGTGCAGCCCAGTGCATTCAATTTTCGCCAAACAAGCCCACGCAAGCAATTTTAATTCCCCGCAACGGCACTGACGAAGTAAAAGTATTAGAAACCGAACCTTGTTTTGTCTTCCACCACTGCAACGCCTGGGAAGCAGACGGCGAAGTTTTTGTTGACTCAGTTTGCTACGAATCATTTCCTACTGTAGAACATGACGGCGATTTTTTGGAGATTGATTTTAACACTATTCCCGCCGGAGAATTGTGGCGATTTCAGTTAAATTTGCAAGACAAAACCGTGCAGCATCAAGTTGTTGAAAGTCGGTGCTGCGAGTTTCCGACTTTGCATCCAAATAATGTCGGACAACCTTACCGATATCTTTACATCGGTGCCGCCGATTCTCCGACGGGGAACGCTCCTTTGCAAGCTATTCTCAAAGTTGATTTCGTGACTGGTGAAAGGCAAGTGTGGAGTGTGGCGCCGCGTGGCTTCGCGGGAGAACCGGTGTTTGTGCCCCGTCCCGATGCTGTGGCTGAGGATGACGGCTGGCTGCTAGTTTTGATGTATGATGCGGCTAATCATCGATCGACCTTAGTAATTTTAGATGCCAGCGACATCACCAAAGGCCCAGTAGCGCGCCTGCATTTAAAACAGCACATTCCCTACGGTTTGCACGGCAGTTTTACACCAAACGTACTGCTTCCAGAGAACTAAGATAAAATTGGTTTGTAGTGAGGACTTTAGTCCTAGTCATGGATGCGGACTAAAGTCCTCACTACGAACCTTTTGTATTGCGGGGAATACTAACAACAAGTCAAGACATAAAATATCTATAAGAAATGCAAACTGTCAATAAATTTGATCTCAAAAAAATACTTATTTTAATTTGCATCATCGCCGTAAGTTTGGCAATTATCTTATCTATTTACTCTCACAATGCTAATGCCCAAGAGCCTTACAGAGCATCTCCTGATACCGCTGTAGCGTCCAAAGGCTTGGTTGAGGTCAAAATGACTGTAATTGGAGTAGATCCCATTAAAAACGAATTAGAAACCCGTTTGCAGTTTGAACTCAAAGGTATCTATAAAAAAGGGCCAACTTACCCGGCTCAAGACTTGTTAATGACAGTTAATGGCGCAAATGTAGAAGATTCGGAAATTACCTTTAAAGAAGGCAAACCGATGATGGTTCCAGCATTAAAGTTTAACTTAGTCAAGGGAAAAATTAACAATTATCCGTTTGATACGCATATTGCTAAAGTGGCTATTTCAATCGACCCGCTGGCTTCGATTGGTAAAAAATTTGCTCCGTTTGAACTCAATCCTGTACCACTAGAATTTAAGTTTAATGCCGATGTTCCCGGTTTTGACATCAGTTATATGCCGATGGAAGAGAACTCGTCTATCTTTATCTATATCGATGTTTCTGCAACTCGCTCAATTCCGGTAAAATTCTTTGCCTTAGTGATTATTGTCATCATGTGGGTACTGTCAATCATGGCGCTGTTGCTAGCATTAAAAGTGATGAAATCGGGGAAGTTGCCGGAAGTGGGAATGCTGAGTTGGACTGGTGTGATGTTGTTTGCTTTTCCCGCAATTCGCAACGCTCAACCGGGGGTTCCTCCGGTGGGTACTGCAAGCGATTTCCTTTCGTTTTTTTGGACTGAAATTATTGTGGTGGTGGCATTGGTAATTATTGGTAGCTGTTGGTTGAAGCGTTATCATCCCCCAGTTGATGAGTAATATTTTTTATAAAAAATCTGGCTACAAAACAATTATTTGGCTTGTTTCATCAACCCCAAGTGTAAGGTGCGTCGCCGTGAAATTGTCGATTGAATTTAGGGATTTTTCATCGCGACGCACCCTACAAATACTGGCTTCTCCCCTCAAAATCCATCCGTTACATCCGCTACAGAATCCGCTGCCGAACTTCTGATTAATTTTTCACCTGCAAATTCTCAATATCCTTAGCGGGTACTCCCAAACCTCGCAAAATAGTAAAAGCCATAATTCGATAGCCAGACTGATTGGGGTGAACTCCATCTGCGGCTAACAAATTTAGAGTTTTTCCTGCGTGTTTTTGATAGGTGCCGATAACTTCTCGAAAAGGCGCATTCAAATCAATAAATAAGCACTTATTTTGCAAGGCAATTTCTCGCATCGCGGCCACGTATTCTTGCAATCTGAGATTTTCTGGGCCGTCGAGAATCTCGCGGATGGGAGTAGGAGAAAGCAGTACGACTCGAATTCCTGCGGCTTTTGCAGACAGCACCATTTGAGTTAATTTATTTTTGTATTCTGCCAATGGTACTCCCGTCGTTAAGTTGCCTTGTGGATGAAATTGACTGTTTTGGAAGTCGAAGAAAGCGTGCCAAACGTCGTTTACTCCGACGTTAATTGTGACTAAATCTGGCTTTTTGTCGATCGCATCTTTCTGAAAACGCGCTTGCATATCACTGGCTTTGTTACCGGAGATGCCGGCGTTGACGATTTCGATTTTGCGATCGGGATAAAGCGCATTCAGATAGCGTTGTAGCAGCCAAACGTAACCTCCGGGGTATTTCCCGGCTTCGGTGATGCTGTCGCCCACAGTCACAATTTTGCGCTTACCGGCGAGCACGTTTTGGATTTCGGGCGGTGGACTAGCTTTGGATACGGGTTCTGTAAACACGGGAAATAACGAGTGAGGAATGTTGAAGGCAATAATAGCAGCAATTACGGCGAGGGCAATTCTGATTAAAACTTGCTTCAGGGGGGATTTGGGACGGGGCGATTGCACATTTGGAGACATTACGCAGTTTGTATTAAATTGATGCTTGAGGACATTCTATGATGAAACTACAACAGTTATTACAATCCAAGCGCGAGGATGTCCTGCCGGTGGCGCTGCGACATGGGGCGTTTAATTTACGGGTGTTTGGTTCGGTGGCGCGGGGTGAGGAGACACAGAGTAGCGATATTGACCTTTTGGTGGATTATGATTTACAGAAAATTTCGCCTTGGTTCCCAGGCGATGCTCTTGATGGATTTCCAAGATATACTAGGTTGTAAGGTAGATATTGTGACGGAACAAGGATTAAGCTATTTGATTAAGGATCGGGTTTTGGCGGAGTCCAAGTCTTTAGTTTATTTTACTTTAAAGGAGGCTATGTGATGACTTTACAAGAAATTATCGATCAGGTCGAAAGTTTATCAGTAGAAGATCAGGATCAGTTTTTCGAGTTTATCCGCAAGCGACGGATTGAAAATCGGCGGGCTGAAATTTTGGCTAATGCTCAGGAAGTCTTTAGGGCTGTAGAGACGGGGACAGCCATGAGAGGAACTTTTGAAGAGTTGAAGTCATTTCTATTAGAGGATGAAGAGGAATGATTTTAACAACCGATCCGAGTTTCACAAGAAGTCTTAAACGAGTAATTAAAAAAAATGAGCAATTACAAGACCAGATATTAGAGATTTTAGAATTGTTGGGTGATGATCGCTGCTATAATGGTCTCTAGGATATAAAAATTTTGAACGGTTGAGGGTATTATCATGAATAACTCTTCAGATGAAATAAATAAATTTTTAGAAAATAAAGAATTTATAGGGGGACTACTCTCTTTGGTCGAAAAAATAGTGATTAAGCCCCAATATGAATATATTAAAGTTTACTATAATGACGAATTACGGTATAATTTTTTGGGTATAAAATATCGTTTTAATGGATTTATAATTACAGGGGCATACACAAATAACATAAAGATGGAAGATGACTGTATTACATTATTTAATAAATTAGGAAGTCGAGGTTGGAAATTATTTAGCGTTACGCCTGAAGGTTATTGGGGTAAAACTGATTCCGATCAATTGATAGAGTACACAAGAAATGTTTATCTCTTTGAAAGAAGAGCATCAGCTAATTCGGAGTTTTGCTTAGATAAAGTGCTAGATATATTAGATATAAAAATAGAAGAATCCAATGAAGAATCCAATGAAGAATCGAATCAAGAATCGAATCAAGAATTCAATGAAGAATCTAATGAAGAGTGAAAAAAATTAGATCCTACTCAATCACAAATTACTAATTACTAAAAATGATATATGAACTAAATGAACCTATCGTAAACTTTTGTTACAAAGGTCGAGAAGGTGAAGAAGACTCTAGCCATCAGCCCGCAGCCTAGTAGAAAGCGTACCGCACATAAAAGTTAAGTTCTCAACCGCTACCATGCTCTTATTAAGAGCTAAAAGCAATCTAGCAAAGATTTAAGGAATAAATTACAAAATTTTTGGTGATTTTGAATTTTTGTGTTATGGTAATCTTTATAAGCCAAAAGCTTAGCAATCATAACCTTCTCGAAAAATTCGACTATCTTGTCGGACGAGCGTTTGGTTCTTCCAACGCTTCACAACCAAAAATTGAATAATGTAAACCTTTGCCAGGAGTCCTACCAAGAACTCCTTTTTTTTGGTCATTTTCACGTCGGATCAAGCTGAAATTTTGTTTTCTGAATCAGAAAGGAGTTTTTGACATGGCTAAACCCAAACATAAAAGCATGAGAAATCAGCCAGAGATGTACGACGAGATCAAACAAAGCTGCGCCTTTAGCCTTACCAAAACGGCTATCAAAAAACTGGATACTTTTTCTAAAAGATACCGCATTTCTCGCTCGGAACTTGTTGAGCAAATTGCTAGAGGAATTATCAAGTTATAGCAACCGCCAAGGCTATTAAGGCGCTTTGGTAATTGCTCCCTTCTACTGCGCGAACTGGGTGATGAGTAAAGCGCCTTAGCCATGCTATACATACATTTTTTTTAATGCTGTATAGCCGAGAACAGCCTTGAGATTAACTTGTGAGAATTTGAAGTCATATTTATTGGAGGATGAGGAAGAATGATTTTAACAACCGATCCGTGTTTCAAAAGACGTTTTAAGCGATTAATCAAAAAAAATCACCAATTACAAGACCAGATATTAGAGGTTTTAAGATTGTTGGGCGATGCTCCTTTTAATCCAGCTTTGAAATCTCATAAGTTGACGGGGAAATTGGACGGTTTATGGTCTTGTTCGGTGGCTTATGATTGTCGAATCATTTTTGCTTTCAAAAAAGATGCTACAACAGGTGATGATTTAATTGTCTTGGTTGACATTGGAAGCCATGATGAGGTTTATTAATATGTAGCTGCGCCTTGACCCTATGCCCTACGGCTCCAAGCCCCTTGATTTCGATTACGATAGAAACAGGACTTACGCATTTCAAAGTAATTCTTTTTTGACCCATGAGTTCCGACTTAGTTCCCTTGCTTCCGAAAGTATCGATCGGCCGTCGCGCTGCTGCTTTCTGCATCGACGCGATCGCAGTTGGGTTGCCCAGCTTGCTTCTCGGCGCAAATCCGATCGTCCAAACCATCTTTTTTTTCCTGCTGTGGATGATCCTGCGCGTACCCATCGTCAGGAAAAACCACGGTCAAAGTCTCGGGCGCTGGGCGTTGGACATGAAAATTGCCGATGTTAGATTCCAACGGATGCCCGGAGTGCAGGAACTTTGCAAGCGCGAGGGATTGCTGGGCATTTGCGCCGCCTTAGCCTTTGCCGGTGTAGCCAGACTCACATCTACCAACGCCGCCGTCTTGCTGCTGATACTGCCGCTGGCGATCGACTGTACCACTGCCTTCATCGACACCGCCCGCTTTCCGCAAGCTTTCCACGATCGACTCGGCGGGACGATCGTCATCGGCACTCGCCGCGGCTACTCCCTCGATATCAAAGTTAAAAGATTGCTTGACCAAGTGCAGACTAATGTGAGAAGATAACAAATTGTGTTTAAATTAGTCGAAATTTATTTAGAATTATGGCTAAAGGCGTCCGCATCGTAATTACCCTAGAGTGTACTGAGTGCCGAACAAACGCGAGCAAACGCTCGAAAGGCGTGTCTCGGTACACCACCTCCAAGAACCGTCGCAACACGACGGCGCGGCTGGAACTCAAAAAGTTCTGCCCCCATTGCAACAAGCACACGACTCACAAAGAGATCAAGTAGATCAGTTGTCAAGGGTCAGTTGCAGCGCCCTGAGCGAAGTCGAAGGGTCAGTTGTTATTGGTCAACAGTCAACGGTCAACGGTCAACAGTCAACAGTCAACAGTCAACAAACAACAAACCATGACTTACTTTCGCCGGCGTGTATCGCCAATCAAACCAGGAGATCCGATCGACTACAAAGATGTCGATTTGCTCAAAAAATACGTCACAGAACGTGGTAAAATCCTGCCCCGCCGGATTACAGGCCTGACAGCAAAACAGCAACGAGACCTGACCAGAAGCATCAAAAGAGCCAGAATTGTAGCTTTGATGCCCTTCGTAAACCAAGAAGGCTAATCGGATTTTGGATTTTAGATTTTAGATTTTGGACGGTCATAGAAGCTAGGCGAAAGTAACGTTTTTACGTCATTTAACCAGAAAAAATACAAGTCTCCAAAATCTAAAATCCCCAAATCGAAACCAGATAAGTCGCAAATGTAAAAATCTAAAATATAAAATATAAAACCGGCAAGTGGACAAGGGAACCTTAGTAGAATTTAGACTGCACGGCGACCGCCGTCTAGCTGTTGCCGATCGCCCCGACGGCAAAAAAAACTGGGTGTTGGTAGACGAAAACAGTCAACCGCACAGCATACCGCCTAAACAAATCACCTATGAAATTGCTGGAGAAACCTACAAACCCTCCGACATTCCAAAATTTCTCAAAGAAGTAGAAGTTTACTCAGATCCATCCAGTCTAGAAGTAGCTTGGGAATTGCTAGTAGACGGTGGAGAAACCGCAGATCCGGAATCTTTAGCGGTGCTCCTATTTTCCGATCGCACTGCGGCCCAATGTTATGCAGCCTATTGTTTGTTGTCAACAGACAAATTGTATTTCAAACAAAAGGGCGATCGTTACGAACCGCGACCGGCCGCCCAAGTAGCCGAAATCAAACACCAGCAAGAAGTAGAACAGCAACGACACCAAGAATCCCAAGGATTTTGGGATCGAGTCAAGCAGCGACTGGCCGGGGAAAATGTAGATTGGGCAAGTAGCGATCGAACTCGCCTGGATGCCCTCGAACGATTTGCCACCCTGGGAGAAGAAGCAACGCACCGCACCCCAGCCCTAGAAACCTTAGCCAGCTTAGAACGTTCCGAAAATCCCGAAGCAGCTTTTCAACTCTTAGTCGATCTCGGCCTGTGGAGTCACCACGAAAACCTGTTTTTGCGACGTAGCCAAATTCCGCTACAGTTACCAGCCAAGGTATTAGAAGGAGTTCAACGCTGCTTAGAAAATCTGCCAAGCGACTCCGAAAAAAGTCGTCTAGATTTGACTCATCTCAAGATTTATACGATCGATGATGAAAGCACTACCGAAATAGACGACGGACTCAGCTTAGAATTCCTGGAAAATGGCCAGCAACGTCTCTGGATACACATCGCCGATCCCACGCGCTTACTCTCCCCTGGAGACGAACTCGACATGGAAGCCAGGAAGCGTACCACGACGGTTTACCTTCCGACGGGGATGATCCCGATGTTTCCCCCAGAGTTGGCAACTGGGCCGATGAGTTTGATTCAAGGTAAAGAGTGCAGCGCTCTCAGCTTTAGCATTCTTTTAGATGAGACTGGTGCAGTCGAAGATTACAGCATTCACATCAGCACAGTGAAACCTACCTACCGCTTAACCTACGATGACGTAGATGAGATGTTGGAGTTGGGAATCGAAGCAGAACCGGAAATAAGTGCGATCGCCACACTCGCCAAACTGCGACAAAAATGGCGGGAAACCCAAGGTGCAATCAGCATTTTCATGCCCGAATCGGTGATCAAAGTCAACGGCGATGAAATCAAAATCCACGTCATCGACGACTCCACAGCCCGATTATTAGTAGCTGAAATGATGATATTAGCTGGCGAAGTCGCAGCCCGCTACGGTCAAACTCACAGCTTAGCCATACCCTATCGCCATCAGCCCCAGCCGGAACTCCCACCAGAGGAAGAACTGCTGGCTGTACCCGCAGGCCCGGCCCGCGCTTGCGCTGTGCGTCGCTGTATGCCCCGCAGTGAGATGAATTTGACTCCTGGAAGGCACTCTAGTTTGGGTTTGGAAGCGTACACTCAAGTCACTTCTCCGATTCGGCGTTATACCGATTTGCTGACTCATTTCCAAATCAAAGCTCATTTGCGCGATGAACCGCAGCCTTTTTCTCCTGAAGAAATGCAGGACATTGTGATGTGTCTCGGTACAGCAGTCAGGGAAGCTTCTAGTGTCGAACGCCAAACAAATCGCTATTGGGGATTGGAATATTTGCGTCGCAACCCGGATGAAGTTTGGGAAGCTTTAATGTTGCGCTGGCTACGGGAAGATAGCAATCTAGGATTGATTTTGTTGGAAGAGTTGGGTTTGGAATTGGCGATGCGGTTTGGTCGATCGATCGAAATAGGCGATCGGCTAGAAGTCAAAGTCACTCACTGCGATCCGCGATCGGACGCGATTAACTTCCAAGAAATGATTTTTGAAGCAGCAGAATAGGATTTGAGATTTTGGATTTGGGCGCTGTGAAACGGTACAAATTTTCATCGGATGAAGCGGTGGCTATAGCGTAAAAAACCTGTCTTCTTTCGTCCTTTGACGTAAGTCCTGATAGAGTAGGAAGAAATTAGGAGACGGCATTGCCCAAGGAGTGTCAACTTAAGCTGTTAGCCCGCCAAGTCTTTCCGTCTGCCCGTTAGTCCGCCAGGGGTTGAAACCCCTGTCTAATAGCTAAAGTCCTCTCAAAGAGGACTCAAGAACTCATTAGTCCTCTTTGAGAGGACTTGCGCTTTGAGGCAGGGGTTTCAACCCTTGCCGGACTATGGGTTGTACCTTAAGTTGACACTAATGGGCATTGCCGTGTCCCTACAATATTATTTTGGGGGTAGGGACACGGCAATGCCGTCTCCTCTCCTCGCCCAATGCAGCCGATAAATCTCAAATTTAAAATCGTCAAATGCCCAATTCAATACATCAAGTTCAGCCGCCACTGGAATTCATCCCCCCAGCGTATAACCCCCTAATCGTGCAGGTTTGTCAGCAAATACTCCCCTGGTGGCTCAGATTTAAGACCAATATCAGCGATATTCAAGCCGAAAACGTCGAAACTCTCGCCCAACTATTCCACCAATTTCAAAATCAGAAAGTTCGTTTTTTGCTAGCCTTCCGCCACCCTAACTCCAACGATCCCTACTGTTTGGGACAACTGGTTTGGAAACTGGTTCCTCAAGTGGCGCGCCAAAAAGGCATTCCCCTCAAATTCCCGGTACATTCCCACTTTATTTACGATCGGGGAATTCCCCTGTGGGCTGGTTCTGCTGTCGGCTGGCTGTATTCGCGCCTCGGCGGCACTCCGATTGTGCGTGGAAAGATCGATCGCGCCGGATTGCGATCGGCACGCGATTTATTTGCCAACAGCCCATTCCCGATCGCCGCCGCCCCCGAAGGCGCCACAAACGGTCATAATGAAATAGTCAGCCCCCTCGAACCGGGAATTGCTCAAATGGGATTCTGGTGTGTTGAAGACTTGCTGAAAGCCGATCGCGCTGAAAAAGTGTTAATTGTGCCGATCGGCATTCAATACCGCTATGTCAATCCGCCTTGGGAAGCCCTAGAAAAACTTTTAACTCAATTAGAAATAGATTGCGGACTGCCAGCCTTAGAACCCACCCATATCGCTAATTTAGATGCTGAAAACCTCAGTCCAGAAAACCAAAATCAAAAATTTAAATATCTGCGCTTGATTCGACTTGGTAGCCATTTACTAGAAGTGATGGAAAAGTTTTATACCCGTTTTTATCATCAAATTTTAATTCCAACAACATCTCCTTTAACATCATTGTTACTAGAAGAAACGGCAAAAAATTCGGAAAATCAAGTGATGATGTCTCGAATGAAAGCACTGTTGAATGTGGCTTTGCAAGTAGCAGAAGAATATTTTAACTTAAAGCCCAAAGGCAGTTTGATCGACCGCTGCCGCCGTCTGGAACAAGCAGGTTGGGACGATATTTATCGAGAAGATATCAAAGATATTGCAGCACTTTGTCCCCTAGAAAGAGGATTAGCCGATCGCATCGCTGAAGAAGCAAATCTGCGGATGTGGCACATGAGACTTGTCGAAAGTTTCGTGTCCGTCACTGGTAGATACGTCCAAGAAAAACTGACAGCAGAACGTTTGGCAGAAACAACTTTACTGCTGTGGGACGTACTGACTCGCATCAAAGGCGGAAATCCTTTCGACCGACCTGCTTTGGGCAAACAGCGAGTACAAATGACCGTGGGCGAACCGATATCAGTGGGCGATCGCTGGCAAGGATATCAAACCAGCCGTAGGTCAGCAGTTGCCGAACTCACTCAAGACTTACAATTAGCTTTAGAAGGAATGATTAAATAGTCATTGGTCATTGGTCATTGGTCATTGGTCATTGGTCATTGGTTATTGGTCATTGGTTAACAGTCAACAGTCAACAGTCAACAGTCAACAGTCAACAGTCAACAGTCAACAGTCAACAGTCACCAATAAAAATAACCAATGAACAAACCGATCGATTTGTCTACGAACTCAATTAAGGTAAAACTGCTGAATTATTTAGCGCAGGAATTGCTCACCCCGCTCACTTCTGTCCTCGGCATGGCAAGCGTGTTAAACCAAGAAATTTACGGCCCATTAACAAGTAAGCAAAAAGAATATATCGAGGTGATCCAAGACAGCAGCCGATCTTTACGATCGCTAGTTGAAGAAATTTTGGAACTAGCAGAACTAGATGATTCCACTTTCACCTTGAAGCGAACCGCAATCGATATAGAAAGTTTATGTCAGCAAGTAGTGACAGTCTTGTCACAGGCGGCAAGTAAACGAGAGCAAGAAATTAACTTATCGATGGGGCCCGGGCCGCGCATCTGGTTGGCCGATAAGGATAAAGTTCAACAAATGCTCCACCACTTAATTTTTAGCATTATTCAATCTGCTGGAGCAGGAAGCGTGATTCGAGTCCACGTTTCTCGGAAAGAAGACGGTATCAACATCGCAGTTTGGGTTTTTCACCCTTGGTTGGGAGAAAGTTTGCCCCATGCTAAACTCTACTCCGACTACTTGTTGAAGGTGGGAGCGGATGTCGGTTCGCGATCGAACTCCCAAACCTCCGAACTCGGCGTCCAACCGCAACTCTCGACAAAGACACAGAGTTCCAAGCGATTAACGCTGGTGTTTTCTGAGTTGGCGGCTTTGGTGGCCCAAAATGCTGCGGATACCGCACCAGTGTTAGCTGGTTACGGAGCCAGGGAACGATTGGGGCTGCTGCTTTGCTGCCAGTTGGTGGAAATTCAAGGCGGCCAACTCTCGATTCAAGGCACCCCGGAATCTGGATATCGCTACGTGCTCTGGCTTCCTTGCACCAATGCTACGGAGTTGTTGGAAGGCTAAAGAAGGAAGAAGGAAGAAGGAAGAAGGAAGAAGGAAGAAGGAAGA
>JAJAYT010000405.1 GCA_026786085.1 Microcoleus sp. CAN_BIN18
CCACGCCCCCGATCGCCACTAAACTTTTTAGCCGCGCTATAATATTCTAAACTAAAGTCGATCGAGCAAACAGCCATGATAGATCCAGTTAGCGCCGGTTTGGTTTGGGTGTTAGTGTCACCTATTTTGACAGAATTGGGAAAATCCGCTTTAGATGACTACGTTAAAGATTTTTTTAAAGGTTTTATTAAAGATGTGGAAGGACTGGCGAAAAAGCCTTTTGCTCAAAATGCTGTTCGCGAAGCCCTGAAATCCTTTACTATATTGTTCGAGCAGGAATTAGAGCGATCGCACTTAGATAAAGAACAAATCCGGCAATACCTGCAACCTTTACACCAATTTTTCAAACAACCTGATGTCAGGCAAGTTTTGGGCAGTGCGTTTCAAGGGAATTGTCAATATTTAGACACTGGTATCTTAGCTCAGCATTGGCAAGCTTTGCGCTTGCAACATCCGGTGAGAAAGATTTTGCCCACCTTGACTCGGATTGTACCAGCTAATTTTTTACAGGGGAAACCAGTTGCCTCGCTTCCCGATACGTTTAGTTGGGAGCAAGTGGTAGAAAAGTATCTGAAAAGTGTTAAACTAATTATACAGCAAAATGCCGAACTGCGAGAAATTCTCAACACAAATCAATTTGCCAGTATGGATCGCAGTCTTCAAACACTTGCTCCGATTCCGGCTGAATTTAATTTAGCAAGTTATCAAGAAGGACTGCGAGAACAATATGAATATTTGGATTTAGGTAATTTAGATACTCGATCGGGAGAATACGAACGAAAACTAACAGTTAAAGAAATATTTATCGCCCAAAACGCGCGATATTGTCAGGAATATTTGCCTAAAGATTATGAATTACCCAAGGAGTTTCAAAAGCTATTGCGGGAACGGGGAGACATTGCAGCAGAAGTCAGTCAACAAGATTTGGAACGCTACCAAAAAGCTTACACTCAACAGCAAACGCGATCGGTTATCGAATTAAGTGATCATGTTAATTACCGTTATATCGTAATTCTCGGCGATCCGGGTTCAGGCAAATCTACGCTGTTAAAATATCTGGCGCTTCAGTGGGCAAAATTGTCTCCAAATCAGTTGTCATCTCAACCAATTCACTTACTGATTGAGTTGCGGAAATATAATCGCAGTCGAGATGAAAAAGAGTGCCGTAATTTCCTAGAGTTTATCGAGTGCGGTTCTAGTTGGATCGGGCATTTAAACAAATCTATCCTGCACGAATGGCTGCAAGCTGGCCGCGCTGTCGTGATGTTTGACGGGTTAGATGAAGTGTTCGAGGTGGAAAAACGCAATCGAATTGTTGACCAAATTCATAACTTTACTCAAACCTATCCAACGGTGAAAGTGCTTGTCACTTCTCGGATTATTGGCTACCAGCAGCAACGACTAAAAAATGCTGAATTTCATCACTTCATGCTGCAAGATTTTGAGCCAGAACAGATTCAAGCTTTTATCCAGAAGTGGCATGATTTGACGTTTACAGACAGATTGAAAAAAGCTGCAAGTTTAGAAAGATTGGATAAAGCAATTTCGGAATCTAGGGCGATTCTAGAATTAGCCGGAAATCCTCTGTTGCTGACGATGATGGCAATTCTCAATCGCAATCAGGAATTACCGCGCTTTCGAGCTAAACTCTATGAAGAAGCTTCAAAAGTGCTGCTACATAAATGGGATTTTGATGTTAAGGAAAAGTTAGGTCATGACAGAATTGATCCTTATGTAATTGATCAAGAAGTTAAACAAAGTATCTGCGGGCGAATTGCCGACAAAATGCAGTCTAGTGGCAAAGGATTAGCCGGAAATATTATCAGTCGCGAGGATTTGCGGCAGACTATAACTGACTCATTGAGAGGGTTGATGGGAACTGAGGCAAATACTTGTGCTAATTTTATAGTAGAGCAACTGCGGGAACGCAATTTTATTTTGTGCTTTTTGGGTGGATACAATGAGGATTATTTTGCTTTTGTCCATCGCACGTTTTTGGAATATTTTTGTGCTTGGGAGTATGTGCGGCAATTTGAGAAACAAAAAACACTTGATTTAGATGGTTTGATTGAAGTTTTTAGAGAGCATTGGCGAGATGAGTCTTGGCATGAAGTGTTGCGTTTAATGGCGGGAATGCTGGATGCTAAATTTACAGGTGAAATTCTAGAATACCTGATTGGTGAAAATGGGGAAGCAGAAAAGTTTAGCAATCTGTTTTTGGCGGCGCAGTGTGTTTCCGAAGTTAAGAATAGAAATGAGATTGCTGATATTGCTGGTAGGTTACGCGATCGAATTAAAGAGTTAACTAAATACGGAAATATCATTGATTCTACATCTCAAGAATATTACAACCTAGTTTCTGAAATTCGCATACAAGCAGTAGCAGCCGTTGCAGGAACTTGGAAAGATGACCCAGAAACCTTACCTATCCTCAAACAATGGACTCAATCAGACGATCATTCGGATGTGCGACGTGCAGCAGTCCAAGAATTAGCACAGGGGTGGAAAGATCACCCAGAAACCTTACCTTTACTCAAACAACTCGCTCAATCAGACGATGATTGGGATGTGCGAGGTGATGCAGTCCAAGAATTAGCAGGGGGGTGGAAAGATGACCCG
>JAJAYT010000406.1 GCA_026786085.1 Microcoleus sp. CAN_BIN18
ACTTCTTAATTCTTACTTCTTACTTCTTCATTCTTCCTTCTTCCTTCTTCCTTCTTCCTTCTAGTTGACTTCAACTCAAACGAGCCGTACATTCTAGAATTAATTTTTGATTCACCAAAGCAAAAGGTTGAATTTCCAAAGCGCGACGAAAAGCTCGAATAGCACTTCTGTATTCTCCCAGAGCAGCGTAACACAAACCCAGACCGTGCAACGCCCCAAAATGTACCGGATTCAGTTCGATCGCGGTTTCGCAGTCTTGGATCGACTTTTTATAATTTCCTTGGGTATAGTGAAGTACGGCGCGCCGATTCCAAGCTTCAGCAAAATCCGGCGCTTCCGAGATCAGTTTCGTCAGCAAATCCAAAGCGTGGCGAACATCGCCTGCATCTAGCGAAACTTGCGATCGCCTGAGAATTTGCATCCCGTACTCACCCTTCTGGTTAAACCAAGTCCGCCAGAGTTCTGTAGTTGCCCGATCGCGCACGGTTTCCTCGGACTTTTTTAAGTCTTCGAGCAGCGCCTTAACAGATAATTCGTCCATAGGTGCGAGGATTGTTAAACAGGTTTTATCAATCAATTTTATCGCGACAGTGGCAACTTTATCTATTTAATATCCCATGAAGATTTTGATGCTTTCCTCGACTTTTCCCTATCCGCCTACCCGCGGCGGAACTCAGGTAAGGACGTTTAATTTGTTGAAATACCTGAGCCAGCGGCATGATGTAATTCTCGGCACTGTACGATCGCCCGATGTTACCGATGCACAAATCGACGCATTACGAAGGCAAGTTACAGAATTGGCAGTTTTCGAGACTCCTGGAACAGTTTCAACCGGGATATCTGGAAAAATCAGTCGTTTCAGTCGATTTGTGTTATCAGGGACGCCTCCGAACGTACTCTCAAGCTACTCTCAAGCAATGCAGAATTGGGCAGACGAATTAGTAGCAGCAGGCCAATGCGATGCTGTCACCTGCGAACACAGCGTTAACGAGATTTACGTGCGTCCAGAATGGCGACAAAAACTGCTGACAGTGGCAAACATTCACAGTTCCGTTTGGGGAACTTGTAGGGAAATGTTAGCAACCGGCACGTCCGAAAAACCCCTGCGTGATCGCCTGAATTTACCCCTACTCGCCCGCTACGAAACACGCTACTGTTCCAAATTCTCCCGGATTGTCACAACCACATCCACAGACAAGCAGCAACTCCTCGAATTGCTGTCGCCGCCCAGGCTGCGAGGGAAAGCAGATTTTTTTGTCCCCACCATTGATGTGATTCCTAACGGGGTGGATTTGACAGAATTTCCTTACCGCGCGATCGATCCGGGAGGACACACCTTAATTTTTGCAGGTGCAATGAACAATTTGCCCAATATTGACGCGGCGCGCTTTCTCAGTTTGCAGATACTGCCCCTTTTGCAGCAGCGCTATCCCGATGTCACCCTTACCCTAGTTGGGGCCTCGCCAGTCCCGGAAGTCCTCGCCTTGGGGAAACTTCCGGGAATTCAAGTAGTAGGCAGGGTGCAAAGGGTGGCAGAATATTTGCATCAGGCTGCTGTTTGTGTGGTGCCGATGCGGATTGGTTTTGGGATTAAAAATAAAACTTTGGAGGCGATGGCTGCGGGAACGCCTGTGGTTGCGAGCGATCGAGGTTTGGAGGGTTTAGCCGTCGATGGTGGCGGCCCACAACCGACAAGGGCCTTGCGGGCGAACAAAGTTCAGGAGTATGTTGAGGCGATTACCAGTTTGTTTGAAAATCAGGAGCTAAGACAGGAACTGTCTGATAGTGCGCGATCGTTCGTAGAAAGCCAATACACCTGGGAGATCATAGGTCGGCAGTACGATCGGCTATTGCAATTTTAAACTCTAAATTCTAAATTCTAAATTCTAAAACTTGGATGATGGAACACAAAATTAACCACTCAAAAAATCGAGCCAAACCCTCAGAAAATCCCAAAGTTGCTCCTCCTCCAACCAGACGCCGCCGCCAATCCCGACGCCCCAAAAAACTTCAAGAGTCGCAGCTTCCAATGTCTGTTCTTCCAACCGCAGCCAGATATCCCTGGAAAAGAATGGTAGCTAACTTGACAGCCCTCAGCGTCTTGTGCGGGTGCTCCGCTTTGATGGGAGGCGGCGCTTGGCTGAGTTACCAGCTAATTGTCGATCCCAACGGCAACAAGTTAGTCGCTCAGTTTGTGCCAGGATGGTCGCGTCTGCCTACAGGTAGCAGAGATTCAATCCAAACTCTCGATCAAATCAAAGCCAGCGTCCGCAAATTGGGATTTATCACCGGAGAACCCCTGCCGCTGACTGTTGATAAATCTGGCGATAATGCTCGTGCCGACTTGCTACTGCCAGTGCTGGTAGAAAGGACTGTTAATGCTGCTACTGTTTGCAAAAATCCTTGCAGTCAAATTGTCGAACTTCGGGTGTACAAACGAGTGCAACTTCCCGATCGCGATTCCGAAAAAGAACAGTATTTTCAATTAGCAAGCTCTGTAAATGTCGAAGGCCCTGCGGAATCTTTTGTCATTGCTGATTTAGCTGACTCTCAATCTAACGATCGAGCCTCAAATCAGTCGCTACCGCTAACAGAACTACGCCGCTTTGATGGCAAAGCCCCAGCCTCCGGCATCTGGTTTAATGTCAGCGGTCAACTACTCCGGGGCGATAAGAAAATTCCCTACGGACAAGTCGTTCGCTACAACCCCAGCCAAGATCATTTAATCTCGCTGTTGGATTGGACAAGTGCGGCCGGACAACCGCCGAATTGGCAGCAAATTGTGAAGGCGCAAAACCCGCAGTTGGCGATCGACCAAACAGTTGGTTTAGAGCCGAAATTTACTCTTTATCAAATCGGCCCGCGCAAATTTGTCCCCAATCCTGTTCAGTTAACCGCGATTTCTTTAGAAGAATTTGCCTTGAATGACGAGACTTACAAAAATGGGCTGCGACTGGCGAACAGCGGGCTGTGGTCTCCGGGATTAAATGTCATGCGATCGGCTAAAATCAAAGCCGGTCAAAATTGGCCCGCCGTCGCACAAGCTCAACTAGAGACGATCGAATTTCACGCTAAAATTACTCGGGCTCAGGCGATCGCATCTTGGGCCAGTCCCGGCCAACAAGTGCTCGCAGAATTGATCGACGGCCGCTGGAGCGAAGCTTTGCAAGTATTTGAAGCCGATCCAAGCAACAGTCATGAAATTAGCACAACCCTCAAAAATGAAGGCGGGCGGATCATGAACCGCGTAGACGCCGCCTTAAGAGTCAATTCGGCTGACGCCGATATCAAAGCTTGGGGAACCCTGATTGTAGCCTCTCAAGACGGAACTCGCGAAGCAATGAATTGGCTCGATCAGCAATCAGATACTGACAGCGAAACTAGAAGTCGAATTCGGAATTTGGTCAACAAACTAGAGGAAGCAGTTTCTCAAGCTCAAAATTTAGAAGACCACAAAAGTCAAATTATGGGTTCTGCCACTTTAATTAACAATATAAATCCCGCTGAGTGGCTGGAACCAGAACCTAAAAATGAGTTGAAACTGACCGGAGAACAAGTTTGGTATCAAGTCCAAGTAGCCAGTTTTAACGACGGCAGCCGCTGGGTAAATTCGCCTTTTACAGATGTAGAAGTTCGCTCTTTTCCTGCTACCCAAGTCAAGTGGCTCTGGGGGCGGCTGGGCTTGCAGGCTGACCCCAAGATTAAGATTGAAGTAGCGATGGCTAACGGTCAACAAAGAGTCGCTGTGGGAACAGTGAAAGCCGTGCAGATTCAAGATGGAAGTCTGCGCTTGCTAGCGGCGGTTGACAAGCGATCTTGACAGTTGACAGTTGACAGTTGACAGTTGAGGGCGACTTCTACCTGGAAGTCCGAGGATTCGAGTAATGAATAGTCTTGTTTTAATTTCTCGCCTTTAAGGATTCCGGCTTTAAACCAATTCTTTGGAGTAAAAATCCAGAACGTACTCTGGACACGAAGAAACCGAGTTTTTTACCATTTCTGCCGATCGGAACAGAAGTATTTTCGTAAAAAAACCCGGTTTCCTGCCACCGGTGCATTCAAAACTTAAAAAGAAGCAAAATACTTTTTCTGCCCCTCGCTCAACTCATCCAGCCACCCAGGGCTGTTCGGTATGCGGTGCAATCCTAAAGCCCTTCCCCTCACCCATCAATCTCGAACAACAATATTATTGTGAATTGAGTTTAGACAACTTGCGCACACACAACCGAGAGATATTACACCGCGCCCTTTTTAGATAGCGCTGCAATCATCTGCCGTTTCACCGCTTTAGCCCAAAGCTCAAACTCAGAACTGTTGATGTTGTTAATTTTAACTTCCTCAACAAGCTGATGTGGGGCTTCCTTCTGTACTGTAGTCTCCATTTTTTTTCCTCGTCCAAAAAGTTTTAGTGGTCGATCTTTAGCAGTCAGCATCATACCTCTATTTTATGTACTAATTACTGCCATTAGTTACACTAAATACATAGAATTTAACCATAAGATGCAATAAATACATCTAGATAATGCAATTTACGAATTTCATCTAAAAAATTCTGTAACTATTGCTAAATATAGATTTTTCCTGACATTAAAATCTTAAAATTTAGATATTATGACAATATCAAACTAATACCTATGTTGGCTAACTTATTTTTAAATGAATGTATTTGCAGATACAGCAAAAAACTAATTTTATTAAATTTACATAGTGCCGTAAAGCCGTAGCGTAGCGGGGTGTAAGCCATCGCCCGCATCTCCCAGTCCTGGTACAATATAACCGCGATCGTCCAAACGCTCATCAATAGCAGCCGTATAAATCTGCACGTCAGGGTGCTGTTGCTGAAAGTGCTCAATTCCCTCCGGTGCAGCCAGCAAGCACAAAAACTTAATAGACTTGGGATTCACTTCTTTAAGTCGATCGACTGCCGCCACGGCTGAATTACCAGTAGCCAGCATCGGATCGACAATTAAAACATCTCGCTGTTCGATATCCAGCGGAACTTTGAAATAATATTCGATCGCCATGTGAGTTGTCGGATCGCGGTACACACCAATATGTCCTACCCTCGCCGATGGAATCAGTTCTAAAATACTCTCTAAAAGTCCCTGACCGGCACGCATAATAGAAACTATCACCATTTTTTTTCCGCAGCCAGCATCGGTGCATTCATTTGTGCGATCGGCGTTTCTATTTCTTCGTATTTCAGCGGCAAATCTCGCGTCACCTCATAGGCTAGCAGCATCCCAATCTCTTTCAGCAATTGCCGGAACTTCCCCGTACTCGTTTGAGTTTGCCGCATCAGAGTTAACTTGTGCTGTATCAAAGGATGGTCGATGACAGTAACTTTAGCATTCATATTTTTTAAAGAGTTAATTTTATTTATTATAATTCAATACGGTTCACTTAACACTATTTATGCCCCGGAGATCCCCCTAAATCCCCCTTAAAAAGGGGGACTTTGAGAGCTTTCTTGTCCCCCCCTTGGGAAGGGGGGTTAGGGGGGATCTGTCTTAAGCCAAGCGTATTGGATTATAATTCTCCGTTCCTGAATCTGCCGGAAAATACAGATCGCGTCTTGTTTTCCCCGTTCCCCGCCACCATACCGATCCTTTCACTACAGCTCCGGCGGCTCTAATTACCGAATTCCAGCGTCTTTTATCAGCCAATAACCAAGGAAGAAAATTTCTACCTCAACAACAATTCATCCGCGCTGCGCCGACCCAAAAACCAGAGCTTTGTTCCCCAAAACTGTTAAAAAAAAGATAAATATTTTCCCAAAAAATCTTCCGGAGTAGTCCTTAAACGGCATGAATCCTAGAAAGTATCAGGACAGAATAGGCATTAATCAATAAAATAATGCTACTTGAAAAACAACGGCTCTAGGTACATATATCTAGCGCTCAGTCAGAATCTGACGGCCCTTTCAGTAAAGGCTTGCCATCTCCTAATTGGAAGGGCATCGCCTCAATATTCCTTGAATTATTCAGGATTGTCCTAAGAAAAAACACATTAAGGAGAAAATCCATGAAGTTTGTAAAACTCTTGCTAGCCACGGCATTAATGACTGCTGCTATCACCCCCGCCTTTGCTAATCCGTCAGTTCAAATATTAGGTGCCAGCTACGGCGGTAGCGGTTGCCCAGACCGCTCCGCCAGCGTCAGCGTCAGCCCCGACGGTCAAGAACTCACCATCCTATTTGATAAGTTTGCAGCCCTGGGAAATGTCTCAGCAGAACGCCGTAAAAGCTGCAATTTGAGCATTCCCATCAAAGTACCCCAAGGCTTCCAAATTTCTCTCTACGATGCCGATTACCGCGGCTACGTTGCTCCTAGAACCACAGGCAACCTGCGAGCAGAATACTTTTTCGCAGGAAGCCGCGGCCCAGTTTTTAATCGGAATTTAAGCGGAGAAACTAACTACAACGTTCGAGATAGTTTAGTCACTGTAGCTAATGTTTGGTCTCGCTGCGGCGACAGTGTAAATATGCGGGTGAATGCCTCGATGACAGCCAGTGGTGCGGGCGCAGCCACCGTTGACTCCTTCGATTTAGCTCATCGCGGTTTAGTGTATCACATCAAATATCGCACTTGCCGCTAAGCAAGTCAAAAAAACCTAACACCGATGACCCGGTTTATTTACAAAACCGGGTTTTTCAATGCTTTAATTACAACTTTCAAATTTAGTAGGTTTGTAGTGAGGACTTTAGTCCGCATCCAAATTCAGCGGACTAAAGTCCGCACTACAAACCTTCTTCCTTCTTCCTTCTTCCTTCTTCCTTCTTCCTTCTTCCTTCTTCTAAAACACAGTCCCATCACTTTCAATCCGAATTGGCGGCACTCCACCCACCCTCAATTCCCCGGCAATTTTCCGCCCAGCAGCCCAAGTTCCCCCTTGCAAAATCTTCACCAGTGGCAATTCTGTCGCACTCAAGTGCAGCTTTTCTCGCATAGTTGCGGCAATTTTATCTAAAAGAATCACAGTCAGCGATCGCCATTCCACTATAACCTCCGAACCCGGCAAATAACTCTCTTCAAAAATAGTCACATCTTTTGCCCGTAGCAGCCCAATATCCAAACACAAACCGCCGTTGCGGTACTCCGGCAATCCCGTCAACTCATCCAATCCGGCGACGACTAAACCAAGTTCTTGCAGCGGTTCCAACAGCGAATAAGTCAACCACTGCGAGAGTTTGTGAAACGGCACAAATTCATCTCCCAAATTTTCTCCTTGTAATGCCGGATGTCGCCAAACATCGCCTAAATTAACGCCAGCAATTGCATATCTTCCCGGCCAAATCTCCCCAAAACCAGTCAAAACTGCGCTCAATACTTCAGCACAATCCACAGTTTTGACTCCAGAAACCCGACTGTCGAGCAAATATTGTGCTAAATTGCCGGGACGCGGGTTTTCGCTACCAAACAATAATGGATGCTGGCAAATCGCATTCCCCAAACGCTGCAACAATTCTAATCTGCCTGTTAAACCAACTAGCGGATTGTCTCGACTTACCTGAAATCCAGCAGCTAAGGTTTCTAGTTTTAATTGAGAAAGTCCGCGAGAATCAGCTTGCCAAGGAAAATCGGGATTGCTGGAAAAAATACCTTGACAAAACATCCGAAAAGTGGCTATTGCTAATCCTTCAGAACGGCGGTACACCTGTCCGGTTTCGGCTTCGCAATACTGCCAATCTGCGCCAGCACCGGCATCCAGCAAAACGCTGACAATTGCTAAATCAAATTTGATCTTAGCTTGCTCTATGAGTGTAAATTCTGCTAAAGCAGCATTCAATTCGGGGAGGCGCGGTTGGTTGCCGGCTTCAAAATGCCGCCAGCGACTGTGAAAGGGAATGTTAAAGTCGGGATACTGCTGGCGGGTTGTATCGATTACATAATTTGCTGCTTTGTCCAGTTGGGATAAATCGACGCGGAAGTAGCGCAGTTTATTTTCGGAGGCTAAATCAAAAAGCCGATCGCACTTTTGGCGAATCGCAGCCGGCGTTCTCAGATATTGTACAGTCTCAAGTTCAATATTGTCCAACTTCATACCACCAAACACCGATAAACATCATTTTCCTTAAAAAAGTCAAACTGACTATAATCTAAAAGATTATCTAAAATCACATTTCTATCAATTTTGATCAGCTTATATTCCCACTTCGAGCCGCTAACTTCGCGTCTTACTTGATCGGAAACTATCACCGAATTCTTTTCTGTACCCGGAGATACGATTTTACTCAAATCTTCCAACCTATCGGCGATGTTAATATCTTTTCCGTAAGTACAAGAGCGAAATATATACAAACTTCCTTTAGCAATTCCCACCGACAAGCCACAAGGTATTTGATTGCCGTGAATAAACAGTTTCCAATTCTCGCATAAACTTTCCATTGCAGCCAAGGCTGAGTGAGCTTCTGGGAAAGTCAACAAATGCGAATCGCCCACAATACTCCGAATTATGCCGCCGTATTCTTCGCAAATTGTTTTTTCAAAAGTATCGAAGTTCGTGAGCAAATATTCAACGTCTCTGATAGAATTAGATTCTTGATAGGCAATAAAACCTCTCAAGTCAGCTTTAATTATTGCTTGATTTTCTACTATTCTGGTTTTGTGACTTTGGTCAACTTTGTAGACTTTTTCAGGTTCGCTCATCCCTTTCAAAGAAAACTCATTTACAAAAGATGTTTGTACTTCTGCTTTGTTGAGCGCCAACCATGCGGCTTGGGACAAATATATTTCATCCTGTGGAGTTACTGATTCTATGCGCGCGGTTAAATTCACCGTATCGCCAAAGATATCTTTATCTTGATGCAAGACATCTCCTAATGTAATTGATACGCGAATAGCCAATCGTTCGTCGTTGGATTTGCTCGATTGTTCCGCTCTCAATTCTTGCTGCATTTCTATGGCTGCCATAGCCGCTGCTGTGACGCTAGGAAAAATCATCCAAAATGAATCACCTTCCCCTTTAATTACGCTGCCTTCATTTCTGGTACTAATATCTGAAATAAAATTTTTATGCTCGTTTAATAAACTACTTAAGTCCGACTGAGATAATTTTTTAACTCGGGCGGTATATCCGCAAATATCTGTTTTTACGATCACAGTAGAACGCAAATTAGCCATAACCTACCCTGACTGATCAAAAACCAGCAATAAATTTTATTTGGCAAAGACGCGATCGATCGCGTCTTTGCCCTCTCAATCTCCTAAATCGCGTCCGATCGCTTCTGCAAGAATTGTAGCATCTGGCACGGGGTCTGGCGTGTAGTAGCCAGCGGCTTTTTTGGCGACGATTTCGACTTGTGCGTCTGCGGGAATCCAATCTTCGGGAATGGGGATGCGATCGACCACTTGAATGCCAGAATTGATAATTGCATTGTATTTGAGATCGCTCATAGAAACTAAACTGTCAATACGAGAGATCCCCAACCAGTGCAGCACGTCAGGCATGAGTTCTTGAAACCGCATATCTTGAACTCCCGCAACACATTCAGTGCGAGTAAAATAGGCATCAGCGCGATCGCCACCTTCTTGCCGTTTTCTGGCATTGTACACCAAAAACTTAGTCACTTCGCCCAAAGCTCTCCCTTCCTTGCGGAAATAAACTATTACCCCAGAACCGCCGGATTGTGCAGTTTGGATGCAAATTTCAATCCCGTGTACCAAATAAGGGCGGCAAGTGCAGATATCCGAACTAAACACGTCAGAACCGTTGCATTCATCATGTACCCGTACCGCCAACTGTTTCTCTGGGTCAGAAATATTCGCGACATCGCCAATAATATAAACCGTAGTTCCGCCAATGGGTGGCAAGAAAACCTGCAAATCCGGCCGCGTGACTAAATCCGAGAACATACCGCCTGTTTGCTCAAACAGGACACGGCGGAGAACACTTTCTTGGGCTCCGATCCTGCGAGCAATTCCCGGCAAATACCACACGGGGTCGATCGCAATTTTAGTTACTGCTAAATTGCCGCCTTCCTTGACTATTTTGCCATCAATTTGCACCCGCCCCTTAGCAATAGCATCTTGCAATTCCGGCATACTAATGTGAGCTTTAGTAACAGCAATTGTCGGTCGAATATCGTATCCCTGCTGAGCAAATGAAGTGTAAATTTCGCTAACCAAACCTCCAAAAGGATCGAGAGAAACAATCAAATTGCGATCGCCCCAACTGGGGTGAGGCCCGATATTTTCAGCAGGAGATGTGTTGGTAAAATCGGGGCGGTGATCTGCTTGGAGTGCGCCGGAAGCAACTGCTAGCGCCCGATAAACAGAGTAAGAACCCGAATGAGTGCCGATCGCATTCCGATGAGACGATTTACTAAGGCTACCAATCACAGGCCCCCGTTGCAGGGGATCGATTTCTCCCCAATAAATGGGAAGAGGTTTTGTGCCGGATCTGTCGGGATGGGATGTTAAAACTATATGCTTGGGTTCTGACACAGTTTTTGTTTCTCTTGCTATGGATGCTGCTGTTGGTTGGAAGCTTCATTGCAATTTGAAGCAGTGATTTATGATAGCAACAGTACAGGCATCCCTGGTTGAAAAAATCGCGCTACACACACAAAACCCTATCTAGACTTGGGTTTCAGGATAACTGTAGGTTTTAGTCAAATTTGTATCAAATCCAGATTTAAAATTTTTCCAGTATAGCCCAATACGGTTGACTTAAGATTGTCATTGCGAGGCACGAAGCAATCGCAGTATCTATTTTTCATAGTGTTTTACCCCCAGGGCCGTCTTAAGTGAACCGTATTGCAGTATAGCCAACACCAAAGACAGCATAACTACCAAATGCCTATTTTGAAGTTTTAAGAGATGCGAAAAAAAAAGATTTGAGATTCTGAGCCGCCAACGTGCAGTCAATCTCAAATCTCAAATCTCAAATCTCCAATGGAATACTTGGGTGCATCTCACTTTTGAAGAGGGCGAAGCATGACCGCATATAAGTTATTACTTATAATCTCATATTTACTGCGGTCATGCTTCGCCCCGGAGCGATATATTTGCCAAACCCAGATGCACCCGAATACTTTTGCTCAAAACGCCTCAACCCAGGCTTTGAGGGTGACAGAATTCCATTAAAATTGCCTCGCCTTCGCCGCGGGAATCCAATTCCTTCGCCATACTCTCAACACGTTCGTCAGAAAGGAAGAAACGGGTAACTTTGTGCGGTACAGACCATTTATAGCGCTGCCACAAACAGATAGAGTAACGAAGGGCCTCCGGCAAAGAGTATGTGTAATTTCGCTGAATTGCCAAACCAGCCTTTTCGCCGGCTAGACCCAAGGTTTTTGGAGTATAACCGATCAAATTGTAAGGATAATCGGTGCTGTGCCAGCGCCAGCCCAGTTTCCGCGCGTATGGACTGTCAGCATTCGGTACAGCCACCCAAATGTAACCGTTTGGAGCTAGCAATTGCCTCATGCAGTCGAGTGTTTCAGCAGGGAAAGGCGTTGCTCCCAAAACGTGGGAACAAAGTATAACATCAAACTTTTCGTCAGCACCTTTTTCTGCAACGTATTCTTCTACAGTGCCGGTGAAAATATCGACACCGGCTTCGCGGCCCGCTGCTGCTGCTGAGGAGCTAGGTTCAATTCCTGCTACCTCAACTCCGAGTTCTTTGAAGACTTGGATAATGGAACCTCCGCCGCATCCCACGTCTAACAGTCGCTTGCCTACAGGAATAGGAATGTGTCGGTATTCATTGAGTTTTTTGGCTTGTTTTATTTCGTTTTCTTCGTCGGGCGCGTGAGTGTTGAAGCACTGCCAGCCTTCAGGATAATAATCGCTCAGTTCATCCCATGTCGGGCGGGGATTTACGAATACTAAGCCACAATCTTCGCATCCGTAAACTGACCATTGAGGAGCTTCTTTAGGTTTGCGTGCTGTCCCTGCTGTGTACCGGAAGCTGATTTTATGGGAGCTGCAAGCTGGGCAATTTGTAAATTTTTGCATGGTTCAGTTTGATAGTTTTTACAGTTTCTAACAGTTTCTAATGGCAGTGGATCAGCAACAATTTATTACCATTAGTTGGGCAGGTAGAGTGCACGCCTGTAAGCAGATAGAGTAATATTTTGATTTACAGATCTGTATTTTTAGATGCTTGGCTGGTTGGCGATCGACCGCCGAGCGGCGCTGTACGATTTTGTGTCTCAAGAGTTAGACTGAGAAGGTAGGATTTGTTACCTACAATAAACCGACGCTCAACAGACAATGATGGTCGGTAGCGTTTTTGCGATCGCCCTAAATTCTTAAGAAAATACTAACTCACAAATTTAATGTTGCCAAGTACATCTAATTATTTGCTCAAGAATGCTCGCGTCCCCCTGTCTCTGCTAGAGATGAAATCGATCGCCCCATCAGCTTCTACACTCGCAACAGCGGGGACTGAGGACAATTTTTGTGCGGTGGATGTGGAAATTGCAGCGGGTACGATCGCCCAAATCATCCCCACAGGTACGGAATCTTTATCCCAACTTCCAGATATCCCCATTGTAGACTTGCACGGTGGCTTAGTTTTCCCTTGTTTTGTAGATATGCACACCCATTTAGACAAAGGACACATTTGGGAACGATCGCCAAATCCCGATGGAACTTTTGCAAGTGCGATCGAAGCAGTGGGGGCTGACGCTCAAAAAAACTGGAATGCAGACGATGTTTACCAGCGGATGCAGTTCGGCCTCAAGTGCAGCTACGCCCACGGAACCAAGGCGATCCGCACTCACATCGACAGCGCAGGGGAACAGGGAAGCATTAGTTTAGCAGTATTTGAAGCGCTGCAAGCCGAATGGGGCGATCGGCTAATTTTGCAAGCAGTTTCCCTAGTTTCCCTCGACTATTTCCTGACACCAGCAGGCGAAAAATTAGCCGACAAAATTGCCCAAATCGGTGGCATCCTCGGCGGAGTCGCCTACATGAATCCCGATTTAAACAAACAACTCGATCGCGTTTTTAGCTTAGCCCAAGAACGCGGTTTAAACCTCGACTTCCACACCGACGAAACTGACGATCCAGAATCAGTAACATTGCGGGAAGTCGCAAAAACTGCAATTCGCCATGAATTTAGCGGTCAAATAATCTGCGGACATTGCTGTAGTTTAGCCATACAACCGCCAGATTTGGTAACAGAAACTTTGACATTAGTCAAGCAAGCAAATATTGGCATTGTCAGCTTACCGATGTGCAACCTTTACCTACAAGACAGACAATCTGGGCGTACACCGCGCTGGCGGGGAGTGACGCTGCTGCACGAACTCAAAGCAGCAGGAATTCCCGTAGCAGTTGCTAGCGATAACTGTCGCGATCCGTTTTACGGATTTGGCGACCACGATGTTTTAGAAGTCTTGAATATGGCAGTCCGCATCGCCCATTTAGATCGGCCTTGGGAAGATTGGCCGCGCACAGTCACAACAACACCAGCAGAGTTAATGGGATTGCCGAATCTAGGAAAAATTGCCGTTGGTTTCCCAGCAGATTTGATTTTGTTTAAGGCGCGGAATTTCAGCGAATTGTTATCTAGGTCGCAGCGCGATCGCACAGTTTTGCGGCAGGGTAGAGAAATTGATACAACTTTGCCCGATTATCGCGAACTAGACGATTTGTTGCAGGAAGACTCGGCGGTTGAAACCGCTGCTATACAAACAAAACCCGCCGACGCGGGTTGAAGAAAACTCTGCGGTTAAAATTATTTTATCTTCTTCAGTCCGCGTCGGCGGACTTCGTTTTTGTAGACGCGGTTTCAACCGCCGTCTCATCTTGTCAATTGACAAAGAATTTGATATAAATATAAACGCTGATGCGATCGAGGATGTTTGAAGTGAAAGCAGTTATTTTATTGTCGGGAGGGCTAGATTCCTCAACAGTTTTGTATCAAGCCAAGGCCGACGGCTGCGAGTGTTACGCGATTTCCTTTGACTACCAGCAAAGGCACCGGCGGGAGTTGGAATCAGCACGGGCGATCGCACTTTCAGCGGATGTTAAGGCGCATCAGGTGGTAAACTTTGACTTGACGCTGTGGGGCGGTTCGGCTTTGACGGATAATAAGATGGAATTGCCGATCGATCGCAACCTTGCAGAAATGTCGCAAAACATCCCCATTACCTACGTTCCAGCTAGAAATACGATTTTTCTCAGCTTTGCCCTCGCCTACGCCGAAACCCTAGGAGCTCAGAGGATTTACATCGGTGTCAACGCTTTAGATTATTCCGGCTATCCCGACTGCCGCCTCGATTACATCCAAGCAATGCAGGAAGTATTTCGGTTAGGAACGAAGCAGGGAAGAGAAGGAGAAGCTATTAAGATTGTAACACCTTTGATCGAACTTAAAAAAACAGAAATTATTGAATTGGGGAACAATTTGGGAGTGCCTTGGGAGAAAACTTGGTCTTGTTATGCAGGCGGCGAAATTGCGTGCGGCGTTTGCGATTCTTGTCGGCTGCGGCTGGCGGCTTTTGAAGAATTGGGGTTGCAAGATCCGGTTCCTTATGGTTAAATAATTCTGGCGCGCGGGTAGTCATAAACCGAGTTTTTTAGAGCCTCTTCGCTGATGAATTTTGAATCAGCCGAGTGCTTATTTAGCTTTCGGCTCATCCTCAACTTCCGGTTGACCCTGGTCTTCCTGGTCAAACCTAATTTCATTTTGCAGCGAATTCAATGGGACTAAAAGCATATCAGCTATTTGCGATTGTCCTCTAGCCCTGTAGATATCTATAGCTTTCTGAAAATCTTCAACTCCCCCCTGTTTGTCTCCAGCTCCAGCTCGAGCATCAGCACGGATCATATACGCTTCTACAAAGTTAGGATTGAGATTGATTGCTTGAGTAAAAGCTTCGACTGCTTCCTTGTACAACCTTCTGCGACCAAGGTCGAACCCTTGTTGATAAAGTTCTTGAGCTTTCATAGCATTCCTTAATTTCTGTTGTTCATCACGCTTGCATAAAGGATCGAGTCTATTTACTTGACCTGATGAATCAAGTATAAAACATCCTGGGTGTTCCTGAGCATTCGCTACAATTTGAAAAAGAGGTAGAATCGGGTTATAGTTTACTTAATGGTGAAAATTATGTCTATTGAAGAGCGCCGAGGTATTGAAACAATTGACAGAAACCAAAATCTACTTCTCGTTCGCGCTCCTATTGAGTCAGTGGCGGAAAAATTTAGTAGGGCGAGACGTGCGGATGTTTGGGAACGGGATATATTCGATCGCGAAATCGAAATGACCGCCGAAAGCTATATTATTTTTCAATTTCGAGGACACCCTTGGACGATCGTTGAACAACTGAAATATAAGCCCTATCAGCTTGTATTTGGAGAAGGAGATGCTATCACCCTTTCCAGCTTCCCATCCACTCGCGCCATCTACTACAAATGCAGCGACACTTGCGGTTATATTGGTTATAACTGCTACGACAGAGGTGCATTTGCAGAGATGCTGTACTTTGAAGCAGAAATGGATCTCCTATTCCTCTCTGACTTTCGTGAGGTTAAAGCTGAGGATATTGACGATGCCTTCAACTTTACTTTTGCTTTTATGCGGGAGCAAGATATCTATATTCCCTACGCATATTACCAAAAAGTGAAGGTTGGCGATCGCCTTAATTTACGCCCCAAAGGCCCGACGTTAGATGATTTAGTACGCAGCGACTTCGAGCGAGTAGATTATATAGGCATTAGCTAAAAGATTTCTAACTAGAAAATCTCGCGGCACCTCTCAACCCGCCATTCGATCGCCCTTTCGCCACAACTTCCCCGCCCGCGGCTGCAACTTCACCCAAAATATCGCCCGTCGCCCCTGACAACAACTGAATTTGAATTTGATCCAAGCGCGGCCCGCACGCAGAAACCACCGTAAGTTCCGCATTGTCGCCGCGCCAAACTTCCCCAACAGCCGGCATTCTTTGCAACTGATAGCTCAGAAAACCTCCGATTGTCTGATATTCGTCTGTCACCTGCAAATCCAAATTCAATATTTGATTCACATCATCAACATTTAACTGCGCTTGTACCAAAAAAGTGCGATCGTCCAATATTTGCACAGCAATTTCTTTATGATCGGGCGAGTGGTAAGTACGGCCGATAATTTCGGCGATCAAATCCCTCAGCGTCACCAACCCGGAAATGCCGCCAAATTCATCAACTACGATCGCAATTTCTTCCGACGAACTCTGCATCAAAGGCAGCAGTTCCCCCAGCAGCATCATCTCCGGCACAAACCTCACTGCACCCATCCAAGTTACAATTTCCGTGTCGGGAGATAGCAAACCTTCAGCTAGAGGTTTTGCAAGTTGTTTGAAGCCAATAATGCCAATAATATCGTCTAAAGAATCTCCCGTCACGGGATAGAGGGAATGGTTGGAAATTGCCATTTCGTCGAGCAAAGTTTGAAAGGTAGCCGTCTTCGGAAGTGCGATAATGTTCGGCCTCGGTACCATCACTTCTTCTACCCAAACTTCCCCAAATTCAAACACGTTGTTGAGCAATTCTCGCTCTTCTGCTTGCAAGCCGCTTGATTCGGTGGAAGTAGCTATAATTAATTGCAGTTCTTCGGGAGTAACCGGCCGGTGTTTGAGGTCGTATTCGATACCCGCAAGTCGCAAGAGCGATCGAGTGGATTGATTCAGAAACGACACAAAGGGATTGAACAAACGAGAAATCAATAAACTCGGAGGCCCTAAACTTCTGGCTAGCTGTTCGGAATAAAGTAACGCTACAGATTTGGGGAAAAGTTCGCCGAGGACGATTTGCAGGTAAGCTAACAGGAAAAAAGTTACTATTGATATGCCCAAAGAATGGGCGATCGACTCCTTGAGGTACATTGGCAGCGGCAAACTGCCGATCGCACCTCGAACTAGCACGGCGATCGTATCTTCTCCAATCCAGCCCAGAGCTAAACTAGAAAGAGTGATGCCCAACTGCATTGTCGAAAGCAATCGCTCGATACTTTTTTGCAAAGATTGAACAGTTAGGGCTGCAATGTCGCCGGCCTCTACTAACTGATTGATGCGCGATCGGCGTACCGTCACCATCGAAAACTCAGCCGCCACAAAAAAAGCATTGATTGCAATCAGCAGCAGCACTGACAGCAACCGCGACAGCACATCAGTCCAAGTCATCGCGGGTAACTCAGCTATCTGATCAACACTAGCCCCTAAAAGTGACACAGTTCTCCCTAGAACAATTTTCTCGATCGAACTTGAGCATCGGTCTGGAGGTTTTGTCCCATTATTATCTTACTTCGCCACTGGAATGCCTGATATTTGCAACTGTAGCTTTTGACCAGGATAATCTGTCAAGGTTAGCGAAATTTCCTTAGCATTTTCCAGCAAAGCTGTGGGAATACTCACCGTACCGTAATACACCTGCCCGTTGGGGGGTAGTTCCGCCGGCAAATCCTCAGTAGTCGCACTCAGGGCCCGGTTGCGATCGTCTGTGACGTTCAGAAAACTGTACAGAAACCTGACAGCTTGGGAGCCTTCGTTTTTCATGTTCACGTCTATCAGCATAGAGTTGCCACGCTGGCTGGCTGCGCTCACTTCCAGGACTATTCCCCCATCGCGACTGTTGAGGGGAAACTTGTTACTGGCATTTGAGGCTACCGGTTTTTTGGCTGTGGCTGGTTTAGGGCTTGCCTTGTCTGTTTTAGTATTTGCTGGAGCTGTTTTTTCGGGATCGCGACCTTCTACCCGCGCTTTCACGGTTTTGAGAATGTCTGTTTCTTTCAAGATGCTCACTTGGTCTTTGCTAGCCGGATTTCCCTGCTTGCCACTTCCAGCATTGTTGCTGGGGCGAACATCGGGTTGAGTCGTTCCTTGCAAGGCTTCGCGACCTATAGTAAATCCCCAAACAGAACTCGTTACGCCTGCTCCAAACATCAGAGAGAGCAGAATTAGAGTCAGCACTACCGTCGAATTCACTGCCATTCCTTATAAGTTTATGCCGAGTGGTAGAAACTGCTTTGTCTGGTCGATCGAAGGAGGACACAGTGGCACTCGAAGGCGATCGGGACTCAACAGATCTAAAGATTTTGATTTTTGTTCTCTAGTTCTAGCACGGACTGGGAAATTATGTTATAGTTGCTTTTGAGTTAAGTCAAACCAAATTGATTTAACGGCAGTTGGCCGAGCGGTTTAGGCAGCGAACTCATAATTCGCCCCAGGCAGGTTCAACTCCTGCACTGCCGATTTTAGATAGATCAACATACTCCATCCGCATCGGGGCGAGAAACCGGGTTTCTACGAATTTTTACGCTGAGTCACGAAAAATATACCCAGAAACCCGGTTTCTGAGCTCGCAGGGTTTCTGAGGTTAGGGTGCGATCGCTTTCCTAGACACGCGAGTCGATCGACTCCCTGGCTCTTCAGGATTATCGCACGCTCACTCCAAAAATTATGATTCCGATGCCAAGGTCAACCAGATTAGCGCTTAATTAACTCCACTCCATCGCGCCCGTCGTACTCTTGAACATAAACCTTAACTTGTTCTTCCTTTGCAGTTGGCAACTTTTTACCCGTAAAATCTGGCTGTATCGGCACTTCTCGGTGTCCGCGATCAACTAATACCGCTAACCAAATTTTCTCTGGTCGCCCGTAATCGTTTACCGCATTCAAAGCCGCTCGAATCGTTCTACCTTTATATATAACGTCATCTACCAACACCACAGTTTTGCCCGTCAAATCAAAAGGAATTTCTGTTTTAGCCGGTGTCCGCATTGCAACTCGATCCAAGTCATCTCGGTAAAACGTAATATCCAAAGCACCAACACATACTTTGACTTGTTCCAGGATTTCAATTTGAGCTGCCAACATTTTAGCTAAAGGCACTCCTCTAGTATGAATCCCCAACAGCACTAAATCGGATGGAACACCAGATTTTTCGACAATCTGGGAAGCGACGCGGGTAAGAGTGCGCCTCATTTCATCCGGGGATAAAATTTTGATTATTTTAGTCATTGGTTGCTGGGATCTAATTGTTGGCTGTTGGCGGATCGGACAATTTTAGATTTTAGATTTGAGATTTGAGATTGATTTGAGAGACGGATCTGCGGGTTTGAACTACTAATTCCTGTCGGAGATATGTATCTATCCGCATTTGAGGTCAGCAGTTAGCCGATCGAACATAATAGAGTATAAGCAAGCAATGATAGTCCCAACCAAATCAGAAAGCAATACCGAGTTAATTGCAATGCTTGGCTAATTATCGCCGGGGCGATCGCCCGAATCGGCTCTCCTAACAGCGGTTTGTGTTTGATAACTCCGCGATAGGAACTGGTACCTCCTAGTTGTACTCCCAAAATGGCGGCGTAGACGCACTCACTCCAACCGGAATTGGGGCTGGCATCTTTAACCGCATCTCTCTGACAAATCTGCCAAATATAAATCGGCCTGCCAGATATAACGGCTAAAGTAATCACTGTTAGCCGGCAAGGAATCCACGTCAGCACGTCTTCTAGTTTGGCGCTAAACCATCCTAAATCTGTATATGGTGCTTCTTTGTAGCCGATCGTAGAATCTAATGTGCTGGCTGCTTTGTAAGCGATCGCCAAGGGGACTATTGCACTCGCCCACATCGAGTTAAGATCGATCGACCGATCGGTAACACTTAATAATAGACAAGGCATAGCGAACCCAACTAAGGCATAAAATAGTGGTGCTGTGACACCATCGACTGCATTCTCTGTTACAGTTTCTAACAGTGCTCGCAAAATTTCTGACTCCGATAAGTTTTCGGTATCCCGGCCGACGTAAAGGCTCAATCGTTCTCGCGCCTTGACTAAATCTCCAACATTTAAAGGTGCTAGCACGTCTTCCGCTGCCGCCCTCAAACTGCGACCGGCAAAACAGCTTGCCAGCAAAATGGTCTGTAGGGCAATCCCTAAAACAGGATTCACCCAACTAGCAGCAAGGACGATCGACCAACTGACAGTATAACTGCCGACAATCAGCCCGATCGCTAGTATCGTACCAGCACATCGTAGTAGCAGTTTGTGCCGATCGTCTTTCAGGCGATCGTCTGGGAGAGAGATTTTGTCGGAGGGATTATTCCAGATATTAAAGACAAGTCGAGTATAACGGTCGATCGCCCAACCCATCGCCTGCACCGGATGGGGCAAACCCCAAGGATCGCCGATCGAATAATCCAATACCGCAGCTAAAATCAAAACAGTAAATTCATCCGGCATCATTATATATATTGTGTCAAACTTGATAGCCCATCAATTGATTTTAGATGTGAGATTAAAAAATTGAAAAATTGAAAAAAGCGAACCCACTGATAAATCCAGGGATTAGGGATCGGGATTCCGAGCTTTTGTCTGATTCCACGGATGAATCTGGGAGCCGATCGCCAAATTGCTTGATTGTTCGATCGCTCCTCGATCGCCCGATATAATAGATTTTAACTCCTGGTACTCTTGCAGACTTTGATTTTTGAGCGGCGATTTTATTGCAAAATCCCGGCTAACGGAGGCTAATCTGAGCGGGCAAAAATCCGTACAAAGCAATAAGGGCAAGGATTTGACCAATTCAAAACTTCATAATGATCTGGCGTCTTTGTCATAACTGCTGAGATTACTTTAGTCGCGCAGCAAGTGTACATTCTGCTCCCAATTAACACCGTCAAAGGGTAGGATCTTAAACTTGGAAATGTCATCCGAGTCAAGACAACGGACGTTCACATCGAATTGATCGGGATGCGATCGGGGTCGATAAAACGGGTGAATGCCACAAATCCGGCAGAAAGTATGTTTGGCAGTTCCTGTATTAAACGTATAAGTTGTCAAAACATCTTCGCCGCACAGCAAGGTAAAACGTTCCGGCGGCACAATTAGGTGCAAAAATCCTTTCTTTTTACAGATAGAGCAGTTGCAGTCAGATGCTTTGTGTTTGTCAACCGTGACTGTGAAGCGGACAGCGCCGCAGTGGCAGCCGCCGGAGTAGGTAACAAGTGTTTCGTTCATGTTTGCTTGCTGGCGATCGAATAAATCAACTTACCAGTTAAATGATAAAGCTAGTTTCTTCCCCTAGAGCCGCTTGCCAACTGCGGACATCATAGTATAAGTCTTCCAGGGAAATACTGTATAGCGCTTCGGCCAGTTTTTTGTGCAATCGGTTCCACAAACTGAACGTTACCCAGTCCTCTGGTTGGTTGGCGTCGGGAGAATGTCGAGGTAAAGGTTCAATAGTTTCGCCTACAGCCTCTAAGATTTGTCCTAAAGAGATTTGAGCGGGCTCGCGAGCCAATTGATATCCTCCTTGCGAGCCCCGAACTGATTGGACTAAACCGGCTCGTCGCATTTCAATCAGCAATTTTTCTAGATACGGAGCTGGTAACTCCTGTCGATTCGCGATCGATTTCACCGATGTCGGGGCAAAGCGAGGTTGCAAACTTAGATCCAGTAATGCTTTGACACTGTAGTGTCCGCGTGTGGTCAACTTCATGGGATTTTCAAAATGGGGCAAATATTCAGCTAGCTGATAGCTGATAGCTTATGCTACCGAGTTTAGAGATTGCTTGCACCGGCTGTAGCTACTTCTCAAGAAAAACTGCACGCTGTTAAAAATATTTAGATAATAGTGGTTAACAATTGAGCCGATCGGTGTAATATGGTTTTACGACCAGCTATAAAGCTAAAGTTTCTTGGTCAAGCCAAAAACCAACCAAGAAAAAATCCGTACACCACTTGAATATTTCAGGACTCAGTAAATGGCTAAAAAGAAAAATATCGAACCCCTTGAAGGCGAAGGTCTGATCAAAAAGGTCAAAGACCTAGAGAACCTTACCAAGGAAGAAAAAGCTAGAGCCTGTGGCTACTACACCATTACCAAAAATGGCGTAGAACGGGTGAACATGATGAAATTCCTGAATGCGCTGATTGATGCAGAAGGCATTCAGCTTGACGGGAAGCAAAATGGTAATGGACGTGGCGGACGCTCGGCCAGCTATCGGATTAGCGTTCAATCTAACGGCAACTTACTGATTGGAGCTGCCTACACCAAGCAGATGGAACTTCAGCCGGGAGATGAATTTGAAATTTCTCTGGGACGCAAGCACATTCACCTGCGCCAAATCGATCGCGAAGAAGTATCCTAAGCTTTTACAATTTGCTTTGAATTCTTGCTTGAACAGGTTGGTTTGACTTTAAGCACTGAATGCAGGCAGAGAGTTGGCTCTGAAATCTTTCTGCTCGCCTAAAACAGTATGGATTCTATAGATGGCAATGGCTCGACAAAAGCCACTGCCACTACTTTATATTTTCCGATAATACCTATTCTCGCCCCTCGCTAGATCCGTTTGGACAAGCGGGGGATTTTCCGCGTAGCTGTTGAGTTGACAGTTGACAGTTATGAGGAAGAAGGAAGAAGTCATTAGTCATTAGTCATCAGTCATTAGTCATCAGTCATTAGTCATCAGTTGTTCTTAGTTATACCTGTTCTGAAACGCAGTGCAAAAGATTGATTTGATGCGAGCATCTGCCGTAGGGGAACGGCACTGCCGTGTCCGGGTTTGAGAGATTGATTTGATGCGAGCATCTGCCGTAGGG
>JAJAYT010000407.1 GCA_026786085.1 Microcoleus sp. CAN_BIN18
AGCCATAGCTGTACTGACGCAACTTTGTGACAGCATGGTGTGGTGGACTCAGCGATATAAACCTACTAATAGTAATGAGAATTCTGGAGGAGAAAAAAATGAGTGATAGCGATCGCGTTCCTTTGATGTTTCGATCTCAATTGGAAGGAAGGGGAAAAATTCAGTATGCAGGCGACGCTGCCCCCGCTTCTGAGTGGGTGAAACAGTGGTTAGAATGCTGTCCCCCCGTCCCCGAAAGCGCCGATGAAAGCGTTCCACTATGGAAACAAGGCAGAACTAAATCACCCGTAAAAATGCCTGAATTCGGCCGAGGAGTGGAAATCAAACAATACACAATTAGCTGGCGTTTGGTTACAAATAGTGGACAAGATGAAGACGTAATTAGACCCGTAATTGGCGCGAAAGGTTTGCCATTTTATCCGGGTTCTAGCATGAAGGGCGCTTTCTGGCGATCGTGTCCTCCTGAAAAGCGAGAAGAATACTGCGGGGGAGAAGTTGTAGAGGACGGACAGCGCAGTGCAAAACCCGGAATTTTGCGATTTCACGGCGGCTTCCCCGCTGATATGTCTTGGGGAGACAAAGATCGTTTAGTCGATGTCGTTCACTCTCAGCAAAAGCGCCAAGTGATGGAAAATACTGTCACCAGTGCTAACGTGCAAATCTCGCTTTATCAGTGTCAATTACAATTTGGCATTTCCAGCAACAAACAGCTTGAAAAACAAGAATGGGACGAAATTTGGCAAATTTGGGAAAAAGCTTTAGGGCACGGAATTGGTTCTAGGGTAAGTGCAGGTTACGGTCGCATGGCAGAGGTAAAAAGTGCCGATCGAGTCTTACTTTCTGTCAATTTGAGTGGCTGCGGGTTAAGGTCGCAACTGCTGAATAGAACCCCAGAATTTCGACCCAATATGTTTAAAGCTGCTCTGCGGGGTCATACTTTACGCTTGTTGGCAGGCGTTACTGATGCCAATATAGCGCAAAGATTAACCAAACAGCTTTGGGGAGGAATTGATGAAAAAGGTGATGATACTGGGGCAATTGTCGGGCAGTTAGGGATTGATTTTACTGCTGAGGAACTTGATTTTGGCGAACACAAATATAAGCCTAACGGTAGAAATGTTGTAGTCATGCCAACTTATGACTTACAAACTGGAACGTTAGATTTGCTATGCGTGAATAATACGTATCCTCAGCGGGAGTTAAAAAAGTTTGTCACTATCCTGATTAAATTTTCTCTTTTGCTCGGTGGTTTTGGCAAGTCTTGGCGGCGAGTTGACCATCATCTGTTCTACAAAGAGTATTTTGAGAGAAATGACAAACCTGCGATGGGTTGTCATTGGGAATTCGCGGAAAATTCCGAAGATTTTTACCTCACTGCTGCTACCTCTGACCTCAAAAATATTACTAATTTTCTGAAAGATACTCAGCAGAAAGTTATTGATTGGTTAAAGCTTAATAATCTTGAACCCGGTAACAGCCCTGCAACTTGGCGTGAAGTTTGGCATCCAGACAAAGTGGAAGTTTGGGGAAGAATTGCTGAAGACAAGAATAGCAGCAAAGCTATTCACTGGTTTCACGGTGCTTACTCAGGAAATAAGTCAATTAAACAAACTGATTTGACTGGTAAACTAAATCAAATTGGTCGCATTTGGCATCGAATGTATCCCCGTTATTTCAAAACTAGATCGGGAGAATTGAAACGTAAAGGAAAAGAATATGTAGAATTACTGACGATTTTTCCCGATGAATCAGACAAAACTCAGGATTTTATTGAATATTTACAGAATCAGAGCGACTTTATCAAACTTTGGCCAACGGAGGAATAATTATGAATATCTGGATTGTTACAACCGGCAGTAGCGATGTGAAGCTCAAGACTGATGAAAACTGGGGAAATTTGTTTAGGAATGCGAGAAATCAATTATACGATCGCCGTTTCGCACCTACACGACCACCAAACACTGATGATGACGAACCTTTTCTCGTACCAGCTAGAGCGATGGGGATAGTCTACGGAACGCAGTTAACAGGTGATTATTATCAGGATTTACACTTTCCGCTTCTGGATGCCTTTTCTGCGAAGCTGTTAGAGAAAGGTAGAACGACACCCGACAGAATTATCTTGATTTTGACTAATCAAGAGGCTGTCTTTAATGAGGAAGAAGACAGAAAGTTAGATAAAAGTCCTTATTGGCAGGATACTTGTACTCTCAAACCGATATTTGAGCAATATTTTCAAAACAAATTCCCCAAAGTTCAAAAAATTGATTACTTAGAACTTGAACCCCAATCTAAAGGTGAGGGATTAGATAATTGGGATAAATCACTCCTGCTGGTTCAGCAAGCAATTTTCAGTTTGGATTTCGACAAAAATGCAACTGTATATGTCAGCCATCAGGCGGGAACTCCGGCAATTTCTTCTGCTGTTCAATTTGTGAGTTTAGCAAAATTTGGTAAGAAAGTTAAATTCTTAGTCAGCAATGAGTACGAACAAAAATCTGCCGATGTAATTGACAGTTCTAGTTATTTACAGGGGATGCAGGTTCAAGAGGCGATAGCTTTATTAAAGCGCTATGATTATCAGGGTGTAGAACGCATCTTAAAGGATTACTTGCAGGATGTCTCCGATCCACTTTTGCTGGAAATTCGCGATTTGTTGAAAATGGCGGTGCAGTGCAATTATGCTAAGTTTGAAGACTTTGCTAAGGCTAGGGGAGATGTTGCAAAAGACCGTTTAAATCATTGGTGGTGGATTGGCTATGAGGCTGCTTATTTAGGCGTGATTCGTCTTAGACAGGGTAACACGGTTGAGGCTCTATTTCACAGTTTTCGGGCTGTGGAAGGATTGATTAAGGAATGGGCGCTAGACAAGTATAAGCCGCAAATTAAATACTCTAATCGCAATCAACCGAATACAGCTTATATTCATGATCTAAATCTGCCTGATGGTTTACGGCATTGGTTTAATTCACACAAAAATCGCGATTACAATAATGTGGGCTTATTTGGTAAAGCATTATTTACCTTACTTGAAGCGTCTCATTCAGAAACTGAATGGAAGCAAAACTTAGACATTCAAATAGTTGCTGGCAATACAATAGGTGAGAGAAATTCCACTTTTCATTCCTTACGCGGTTTGACAAAAGAAGATGTATTTAAGGCTTGGGACACTGAAATTCCAGAACAGTGGGAAGCACGAGTTTTGGGTTGCTTAAATTTTGTTTCCAAGCAAAAGTTTGTTTCATTAAAGTCAGCGAGTTTGATGGCGAAAGTGCATGATGAATTGGTAAATGCGATCGCCCATTACGAACTCCAAACCTAAAAGCGACGATACATTTGGGCTACTATCTCGATCCAAATGCTGTAGGGGCGGGTTCACCAACAATATCTAAAACTCACCAACCATCTACATAAACCCGCCCCCACACCACCAATAATCTCCATCAACCTTGATTTATCGGGATTTGCGTCAAAACCAAAGAAACGGGGTTTTTCGGGGGTTTTGGGTGGTGTAATGAGTATTGTCGCAAAAACCCGGTTTCTGGCTACCCCAAAATCTAAGAAACCGGGTTTTTCGGGGGTTTTGGGTGTTGTGACGAAGTATTTGGGAAAAAACACGGTTTCTGGCCACCGGTGCAGCTTAAAGGTTACGGGACTTGGGTGCAGTATTCGAC
>JAJAYT010000408.1 GCA_026786085.1 Microcoleus sp. CAN_BIN18
CCCAGAAAGCAAACTTTCTTCAATATCCAATCCCTTGACTAAATGAGTTACAATAGAAGCAATTAACAATCCCACCGTCAGCAACCAAGCAATCCGCTTGCGTCGTAACAAATTAGTTGCCAGAGTTAGCAGCATAAATCCGATCACGGCTGCAAAAAAATGCCCGCCCGCACGCACGGGGAAAGGAAAAAATGGTTCTAACCAATTTCGGCGATCGGGTAAACTGGGAGTTACAGCAGACAGCAGGTTAATAACTCCTACCAATCCGGTTAAAAATGATGCAGTCCAGAGTCCAATCCTAGTTTTTTGGGGTAACACAGTTCACTTTTCTAATTTTAGCGACTTTTGTCATTGCGAGCTCTTAGCGAAGCAATCGCAGAGATTTGTTGCGATTAGAGACCTTCGGATCACTTCACTAACGCTAAAAGCTCGCTATGAAAGACAAAAATGATTCTATCGAACATCACCCGCTATCTTAAACTCTTTTCCAACATAACTCAAAGAATCGGCTAAATGCTTGTGCCAATAATTCCATCCGACATCGGGGCCGACAATCCCGTGTCCTCCAGGAAATTTGTTAAACTCGTTGGCAATACCCAAACTGTTTAATTGTTCGTGAAACTGTTGCGTATAAGTCAGAAATTCCTTGTCTTCTTCCCCCGCATCCAAATAAGCCCGCAGCCGCTGTCTATCTTTTGTAGAAAGTTTCGGAACTAAATATTTAGGACTGTTAGCTTTGCCACTTTGATCGGTAAAATAACCGCTGTGGCTGAACAAAATATTAAAATTATTCAAGTAGCGCAAACCGATATTAAAAGCTCCCCAACCCCCTGAAGATTGTCCTCCCATTGCCCAAAATTTGGGGTCTTCCAGCGTTCTGTAGCGCGATTTTATCTCAGAAACCAACTCGGAGCCGATCGCACTTCCTACCTTACCATTTGGCCCATCAAAATATTGCGGGTCCCATAAAGGGCTCGTCCCCCGCTGGTCATTCCCGTCAGGAGTAATGACAATTGACGGCGGCAATCTTTTGCTTTTATATAAATCGTGGAGCACGGAAGTAACAGCGGCTTTGTCTTGATAAGCGCGCGCGTCTCCGTGCCCGCCGTGTAGCAAAAAAATCACTGGATAGCGCTGTTTGGGATTTTTTGCGTACCCTGGTGGTAAAATTAAGCCGTAGGTGCGCTCTGAATTCATAGCTGCACTTTTATATGTTTTGAGTTCAAATTTTATGTCGGCATCGGCGATGATTTTTGGAGGGTCTAATTGAGGAGCTCCGGCAATAAAAACATACCAGTATCCAGTCGCACCTAGTAGGAGGATTGTACCCGCACCGATACCTAAAACTTTTCCCAGCCACTTAGGCATACTTTCAATTTGTCTTGTTGTGTACTATTGTAGTCTGCATATTATATGCAAGTATATTGTAGAACTGTTGGTTAGGTCGATCGCACATTTTGCAGCTAAACTGTAACGGGCTCTCCGGCCCGTTCCACAAGCAAACTGTAACGGGCAAGATGCCCGTTCCACAGTTAAGCTGTAACATTATTCCATTAAGCTGCAACATTATTCAAATCTAAAATCTAAAATCTAAAATCTAAAATCGTATGACTTATAGAAATCCCGCTCCTACAGTTGATATTATCATCGAATTGGTCGATCGCCCGCACCGACCAATAGTTCTCATAGAACGCCTGCATATTCCCTACGGCTGGGCGATTCCCGGCGGCTTTGTCGATTACGGGGAATCGGTAGAAACGGCGGCAAAACGCGAAGCTTTAGAAGAAACGAGTTTGAATGTAGAATTAATCGAGCAATTTTACGTTTATTCCGATCCAAATCGCGACGCGCGACAACATACAATCAGTATTGTATTCTTGGCTGCGGCAACGGGCGAACCTCAAGCAGCGGATGATGCTAAAAATTTACAAGTTTTTGAACCTTGGCAGATTCCTGGTGAATTGTGTTTCGATCACGATCGCATTTTACGCGATTATTGGCGTTATCGTCATTACGGATTGCGGCCACATTTGTAGGAGGGAGGGGTGTTTTTGTTTCGTCAGGAACAGGCAAGATGCCTGTTCCACAAAAAAATTCAATGTTCTTGTGGAACGGGCTTCGGAACAGGCAAGATGCCTGTTCCACAAAAAAATTCAATGTTCTTGTGGAACGTTGCAGCATCTGAGTTCATCCAACTAAATTTTATGGTAAATTTGACAATATTGGGCGGAGGTGCATGGGGTTTGGCACTGGCAAGTTTGGGAGGCAAAAAGGGCGATCGCATTAATTTGTGGTCGCGCCGCAGTTCTTTTAGTCTAGAATCAGTTATAACTGGTGCGGATGTTGTGGTTTCGGCAGTTTCGATGAAGGGAGTTGGCGAAACAGTCGATCGCCTGCTTGCCTTAAACCTAACTCCCAGTACAATTATAGTTACTGTCACCAAAGGTTTAGACCCCGCGACGACGCGCACTCCGTCTCAAATTTGGCAAAATGCCTTTCCTAACAATTCAATTGTCGTACTTTCTGGCCCCAATCTTTCCGAGGAAATTCAGCAAGGATTGCCGGCGGCGACGGTAGCGGCGAGTTTGGATTTAGTGGCGGCGAAGCAAGTACAGACTATTTATAGTTCCGATATTTTTCGGGTTTATGTGAATCAAGATCCCTTGGGGACTGAGTTGGGTGGGACTTTGAAGAATGTATTTGCGATCGCCGCTGGTGTTTGCGATGGTTTACAATTAGGAACTAATGCTAAATCTGCTTTGTTGACTCGTGCTTTACCGGAAATGATTCGGGTAGGAGTTCGGTTGGGAGCACGCGCTGAAACTTTTTATGGTTTGTCTGGTTTGGGAGATTTACTCGCTACTTGCAACAGTTCTTTATCGCGCAATTATCGAGTTGGTTTCGGATTGGCGCAAGGCAAATCTTTGGAGGAAGTTGTGCAGGAATTGCAGAGCACTGCTGAAGGAGTTAATACTACTAATGTGTTAATTGATTTGGCTAATCAACGCGGCATTGAAGTGCCTGTTTCTCGTCAAGTTTATCGGTTGCTAAATGGTGAAATTACTCCAGAACAAGCTGTTTTATCCCTGATGGAACGTGCTTTGAAACCGGAGATTTAAAATTGTAGGATACAAAAAAGAGACGGCGGTTGAAACCGCGTCTACACAGACGAAACCCGCCTCCGCGGGTTGAAGAGAAGAAAAGAGACGGCGGTTGAAACCGCGTCTACACAAACAAAACCCGCCTCCGCGGGTTGAAGATCAAATAGATATAAGATATTCTTTATTTTGCGCCGTAATAAAAGGCAATTTCTTTGTCTTTCAGCGGTGCAAAGTCGGCAGCAATTAGCATTGGATCGAGTTCTGCTTGAGGCAGATGTTTGACACCAATTCGGACAATGCGCGATCGCATGGTGTTTGATACGCCACTGCGCTGTCTCCCCGCTTCTAAGCCCATCACTTGCTCGTACAGGTCTAATTTGGCCTTGGGAATCGGAGTGCCGTCAAAATCGTTTCCAGAGGCGATCGCCACATCGATCGCATCTGCACCAGTTGTAGCTTGAGTCGCTGAGTTTGTTTCTGAAGACATTGTGCAAATTAAATAAAAAGGACGATCGTTATTAAAAGTAGTTTAGTCCTAAAAGTGCCAAATTTAAACACCAAACCCTAGCAATGCTCAAAACAGGCTAAACAGTCCGCCCCACAGTGTTCGATTAGTGTTCGATTAAAGACAGTTTGGCATAAGGGCGATCGCACTTAGCATTTCTTCAAACCAAGGATTCCCAAAACTCATCAATTGCAACGAAGGATTTTCCTCAAACATATCCGGGTAAAATGTTACAGCATAATTGCCACTTTTATAGTTAAGCTGCCAAGTGCGATTTTCCGATTTGTTGAAAGTTGCACCACTCTGCTTTAAAATCAAAGAATTGACAAACAAATCTTCGATGGTTTCAGGAAACAGAGAAGTCGGCGGCAGAGGTTGACGGATTTCTTGCAAGTCTGATTCTACATCCATCGCTACCATTTCATCAAGTCCAAGACGCAACGGCGGTGCGTCTAAAATGCGATCGAACTCTGCCAACAAAACACCCTCTTCTTCGGGATCTGCACTCATGACAGCCTGTTCGATAAAAGTGGGCACTGTCGCCAGAATCGGCTGCAAATTGCCCACTACGGTTTGAAAAGCATCAATACGATCGCGCAATTTCTTGTAAACCTTCGCCTCTACCGTCCCGTCATAGTAAAAATTGTGTATCCTCACAGTATCATAAATCTGTCCGATGCGATCGAGTCTGCCGATTCTCTGTTCCACCCGCATCGGATTCCAAGGCATATCATAATTGATTAAAACACCGCAAGTTTGCAAATTTAGCCCTTCGGAAGCGGATTCGGTACAAAGTAAAATTTTGATGATTCCTTGTCGGAATTGGGTTTTGATTTGTTCTTTCGGAAACAGCCGCCATTCCCCATTTTGATACAACTCTCCGCCCCGCCCAGAATAGCAAGCAATCTGAGCACCATATAATTGTTGTAAAGCACTTCTAAGATAATCCATCGTGTCAGTGTACTGCGTAAAGACGATCGCACTTTCCCGCTCAGTCAATTCTTGACGCAAGATTGTGATAAAATGCGAAAGCTTGCTATCTTCCCCAGTATTCTCGAACTGATAGAGTAAATCTTCTAAATATTTAATCTCTTCAGGATCGGCTGGTTCAAAGTAAGATTCCATCCCTTCTAATATTACATCATCCGCATCATCTAAATCGTTAAAATCATCCTCAGTAATGCTAATCCCCGCGAGGCGGCGCTGTAATGATTCGCGGATGGCATAAAACGAACTTGTCAGGCGTTTGCGGTAAAGAGTCATCAAAAATCCTAACGCTTTGCGATTGTCTTTTTGTGCGAGATTGTAAAAGTGGCGCACGTAATTGCTGACAGCCAGATAAAGCGGCACTTCGCGCTTATTTTCTAAAGTAATCGCATTATCTCTAACTACGCGGCGGGGAATATCGCAATCCAACAATCCCCGCTGATAGTATTGGCGCAAGGTGTCGCGGGTGTGGCGAAACATCAAATCTTTGAGGGGAGTATTCACTGTCAAATATTGGCGGGAGGCGGCGATGAAGGCTTCGTCTTCAGCGATTTGTTGCGGGTTGACTCGCTGGTTTTTTTCCCAGACATCGCGCAACTTATAATATAGTAGCCGATCGCACTTTTGTAAATATTGCTGCAACCGATCGCACGGCAAACCTCCTTCCTGGAAGTAACCGACAGACATCTGCTGCCAAAAACGTACATTGTGCCGATCGGGCTTTGCGGACAATGTGCTAAAATAATTGCAGAAATTCTCGCCGTAAGACCAATGCCCGCGCAGTCCGAGAAGGTGCAATAAATCGAAAACCTCGATCGCATCAATCTGCATCGGCGTAGCGGATAATAATAAAAGCGATCGGCTTTTTTCCTTTAACTGCTGCATTAGCTGAAGCAGCCGATTAGGTGTCTCCTTCCGGTTTTGCGGACTTTGACGGCGGGCGTGATGGGCTTCGTCGAGTACCACCAAATCCCACGGTTGCGCTGCTAAAAGTTCTTGCGCCCGATCGCTCCGGCGGACTAAATGAGATGATGCTAAAATTAGATTTTGGGAATTCCAAATATTTTCCTCCCCAGACAGACTCTTCTCCCCATAGGGATTTTTCAATTCACCTTTATTGTAACTCCAAAAGTGCAAATTGAATTTTTCGCGTAATTCTTCGTGCCACTGCGGCTGAATGCTGGCTGGTGCTAAAATTAACACGCGCTTGACTTTTTGGCTGACGAGTAAGTAACGCAAAATCAACCCAGTTTCAATGGTTTTCCCCAAGCCAACTTCATCCGCAATTAAGAAACTTTTCGGGAAATTTGCCGCCACTCTACGCAATATTTTAAGCTGATGCGGCCAAGGTGCGATCGGAATTGATTTCAAGCAATAATCGAGACAACTTGGCGAAGCGTACAAATTGAAAAGCGGTTCAAACTTAGCATAATCTTGAGATAATTCAAAATCCCCAATAACTCCTCCTCCCGCTAAATCCGCTACAAAATCCGCTGCCGAACCCGCTACATCCCGCACATTGCTCGCTGCCAAACCTTCCTCCCGATTCCACACAGGCTTGCTACTGGGCGCGTAACTGAGCAGCTTATTTTTCACCGCTTCCGGCACTTCAAAAACACGCACATTCGGCGCTAAATTGTTCCACAACTGCTCAAACCGAAAAATTTCTTCACCAACTCGTTCCGCATCTCGCCCACCTTCCCAGGCACAATAAACGTGGAAAGATTCAACATTACTTTCCCAACCGCTGAGAGATTCGTTATTGGAACCGCTAAAAGCTAATTGTGCGCCGTTACTATCGGTAAAAATGCCAACTTTTTCGTGAAACATATGCTGCCGATCGAGTAAACTGTCACTATCTACCGGTAAGCCGTCAGACTTGAGGGGAATAGCTATTTTTATATCGAGATAACAGTTTTGAATCAGCCAACTGAGGAGTTCAAAATGTTTGAGTTGGGCGAAAGTTTTGGGCGGCTGCAAATCGGCATCGAGGCGGATAGCAACAGCATCCCGCAGGGCGTAACCTTGTTGGATAGCTTGCAAATCTTGCGGGCTGAATTGACAGCCCATGATTAAGCGCATCCGCCCTTGATTGTGCAGCATCGCGCCCAATCCCTGCGCGACTTTACTGAGGATGGCGCTGTTGAAAAATCCCGATTTGCGATCGTACTGTACAGCACATTCTAACGCAGGAATGTAAAAATCTGCGATCGGGTTATTTTCGTTGCTAGAATAGCTAATCCGCCAGGGATAATTTTCTAAATTCATATTATTAGTTAATTTATTAGTTATGTGCCAATACGGTTTACCTGGTTCCAGATTTCCTCACGATAAACAATACGCTTTCCCACAGTCCGACAGGGGTTTAAACCCCTGTCTCATAGCGAAAGTCCTCTAAAGAGGACTGAAGAGTTAATTATACAAGTTTAGGTTCGTTACAAAATATCGGCTCAACTGAATTTACGCATCAGAGCGATCGAGAATCAATGATATATTAAAATCTCATTTAATCTTATACAAATTTAATGTGAAGTTGCACATATCTCGATCCCCCTAAATCCCCTTTAATAAGGGGGACTTTGATCGGAATCTTGTCCCCCCCTTATTAAGGGGGAGTAGGGGGCAAGCTAAGGGGGGATCGGATTCTATGCAGCCTCATAAAAAATTGGTATTAGTCGTCTTCAGACGACTTTCGCTATGAGGCAGGGGTTTAAACCCCTGCCGGACTGTGGGTTTTGCCTGAAGCCGGACTGCGGGTTTGAGCTTAAATTGACCTAACCTAAAATAAACTCAACTGTCCCTCAAACGGAATTTCCATCTGTTGATAAACAACCTTCGCCTTAATCTCATCCATCACCAACCATAAATCCGACAAAGCCTTCTCCTCCGGTATCCGCTTCTTCTCATCCCCAATCCGGGGAATAACTTTCAACGCCACTTCAATCGCCCGCATAAAATTATCATTCTCCATCAAATTAGCTTTCTTCATAAACTCGCGCACGATTTGAATATCTCCATCCTCTTGATACAAAGCAATAATTGCGTGCAATCCATCCACTAAATATGTCATTGTAAACTCTTGCGGATTTACCGAAAAAGCATTTTTTTTCAGTCGCTGTTTCGGAGTCAAAAGTTTGCAAGTACCGCTGGCTGAGTCGATGAGTTTGTAGACTTTTGCTAAATCAACCACATTGAAACCACCCACAGCCAGGGCGAGTTGTCGCGCTTCATCGAAGGGGAATTCGACGGCGCGGAAGGCATCCCAAGCGAGAAAATACCACTGCGTCAGCGCGTCAAATCCCGCTGTATCTGTTTGTACGAGTTTGCGGAAACGATAATTTGCAATGGCTTTTCTGGCCTCAGCAAATGCAGCTTCCGGGCGCATTTCTTCGCCGCTGCTGTCGAGGATGGGATAGGAACGGCTGAACACATTTAAAGCCGGGCCAAAGGCGCTTAAATAAAGGTCGATTCCTTTAATGTTGTTGGCTTCAAATTCCGGGGCGCGTTGTTCGACGAGGTTGGCGACTTCTGGGCGCAAGTCGTCCCACCAAGCTTGGGCGGCATTGGGGTCGCGCTTGCGGCAAACTAAAAGGACGGTACTGGAAACTGAATTTTTTTGCGCTTGGTGGAGGTTTTGGGGATTTTCGGTACTGACGGCCCAGGATGCGGTAATCTCGAAACCGGCATCGATGAGGGATTTTGTGAGTACATCCCACGCCCCCGATTCTTTGTGGTTGAATTGGACTGTCATCACGCCGTCTTCGCGCAAAACTCGGTAATATTCGGTGAAGGCGAGGGCCATTTTTGCTTCGTAATCTTGTTTGGCGAGTTCGTCGGGGGATGCGCCCATGTTGCGGAAGCGCGACGGGTTGGCCACGGCTTCTCGATCTTTGTCGGTGAGTTCTGTGTAGAATAAATCTGGGAATATATCGCCTAATGTGCGCTTCATCCAGACGTAGAAAAAGTCGGAGAGTTCGGCATATTGGATGGTGGAATAGTAGGGCGGGTCGGTGATAATGGCATCGACAGAATTGTCGGGAATGTGGTAGAGGCTATCGGCGGATGCGGCATCGATTTGGATGCTTTTTGGGTCGTATTGTTCGATGCCGGGAAGGCCTGTTGAGTGGGGTTTTGTTCCGAATAAAGAACAAAGCTGTGTATAGTCATTGGCAACAGTTTCAGCACACCATTCCCACAGTCTTCTTAATCCTGAAGTTTCAGGATAATTCCAAAATAGATTAAGTGAGTGTTGCCCTGATGCAGCTTGTGCAAATGATCTAGATGCTTGCCAATGAGATAGTCTTGAATTTTTGTCAGCACATCTATCCAATACTAAAGCTAGATAAGTAATAATCGCCTCTACTTTTTCCAATTCACACTCAGCCTGTAGCAACACCTTAGCTTCGTTGATAATTTCTACATAAGTGACAAGCGTTAGAAGTTGACGCGGGTTAAAGAGTTGTTCCCAGTTTCTAATTCCTCGATTGTAACACCTAGTATCTTGTCCTTGTAAAAGTGGTTCGCAAGGTATTATATCGGAATTTTTATACTTCTCTAAAAAATGTTCTGCTTTGGCAATTGCTTCTAAGTCAAGTTTTAGAGGCAATCTAAATTCTAAGTTACTCGCACCTTTTTTATAAGCAACCGCATAAACCATATGGCTAAAATCTTTTTCTAAAAGCTTTTTGTCAATATAATCGCTGGCAACTAAATAATCACAATTCAGGCATTTTCCCTCGCCTCGATTAATTGTAATCATCTCACTCGGATCGTACTCCCCATCATCAGTTTTAATCGTCGATTCCTTCCCTTTCTTCCCCTTCACCAACTCAAAATCAACCCGCTTCTGTTCCAAGTTAGGAATCGGTTTCACCGCACACCATTCACCTTTTTTTGCAGCCCCAGGCGATTTATCTAACCACCAATTCGGACTCAAAGGCACAACCGACTGACAACTCGGACAAACCACCGTATGCGCCCACAAATAATTCTGCACAGTTTCCTCTCCTTGACTTCCCCCCTTAATAAGGGGGGATTGAGGGGGGTTAGAAGGGAAAAACTCAGCCAATCTTTTCTCGGCTTCATCCCCCACCCACTGCACCCATTTATCAATATCTTCCTGCAAATCCGGGCCAAATTTCAGCGGATATTCCATAGCAGCTTTCATCGTCACCACCGCCACCGGATTGAGATCCGACGCCAACACATTCAACCCGTACCGCGCCGCCTCAAACGGAATACTTCCCCCACCCGCAAACGCATCTAAAATTGTCGGCGTGCGCTTCCCCCAAACTTGCTCGCAATAGTCGTGAACTTTTTGAATTCTCACCGAAGAAGGCGGAGTTTTGTAGAGTTTAATTTCCTTCCCCGGTTCCAATCCCAGCAAATATTCAAACTCTTTTAAGGAGATTTCTGCGGGTAAAATCGACGCTAACACCGAAGCGCGAGAAAATGATAAAGGTTTGCGGGAATACCAGCGGTGCAAGCCTTTAAATGGATTGCCGCCGTGTTCGTAATGAACCTGCTCGTTTAGCATATTCACCGGCATGATTTTCTCGATGAAGAGTTGGGGGCGCATGATTTGTTGGTTGGTGGTTGTTGGTTATTGTACTGGTTTTTGACCCGCGCTACAACCAGAGAAACCGGGTTTTTGCGGTTTTTCTCGCCTGTAACCCGTATTCTCAGGAAAAAACCCGGTTTCTGGGCCCCCGCGAGAAATCTAAGAAACCGGGTTTTTACGGGTTTTATCGCCACCAAACGAGGCTTCTCAAAAAAACCCGGTTTCTGGGCCCCCGCGAGATTTCTGGCCCCCGCGAGAAATCTCAGAAACCGGGTTTTTACGGGTTTTATCGCCACCAAACGAGGCTGATCGAAAAAACCCGGTTTCTGGCCCCCGCGAGATTTCTGGCCCCCGCGAGAAATCTCAGAAACCGGGTTTTTACGGTTTTTCTCGCCTGTAACGGAGTATCTCGAAAAAACCCGGTTTCTGGCCACCGCGGTTTCTGGCCAGGCGCTAATCTCCCAATAAAATTCGCAAGGCTTTCAAAGCATTTGAACGATTGCCATTGGCAATTTTACCAAACCAATAATGTGCTTCTTCATTACTCATCGCCATAATCCCATCGGCAATATTTGCAATTCTATCTACTTTAGACAAAGGTTGCAACGATTGAAATAAAATCGCCAAACTTACCCCCGATTCTTCTGATAAAATATAGGGAGTTTGTCGCTGCTGAGATAAACTTTTTGGATCGTAATTATTCGCCTTGAGAGTTGCATAAATCTTTTGTCTCGCTAAAACCAGCGCATTGCCTTTGAGTCGCCCTAATCGTTTAGCCGCTGGACGCTTTTTTTCACCCGCTTTCTTGTACGCACATTGGTACAATTCTAATGCGAAATTATTGTGATCCAGGGAAATAACTTTTAATTGAAATTCTTGCATAATACCAAATCCTGGTTGGATATCCCCTTTATGACTCGGCGGTTGAAACCGCGTCTACACAAACAAAACCCGCCTTCGCGGGTTAAAGAATAACGGATGCCCCAAACCCGGATTTGTTATAAGAGGGCGGGCTTATGAGATATTTAATTTGAGGCGTAGATAGTAAAACCAGCCCCTACATTTCTATTTCTTAGTCCGCGGAGGCGGACATCGTTTGTGTAGTAGCGATTTCAATCGCCGAATCATCTGGATTATTCCCTCAATATACTACTTTTGCCATTAAACTCAACCTTTCTACTGGATTGCGATCGAGTGCTTGTTTTATACTACTAATATCCGAGGCATTTGCTGGCAAAACTGGCTTGAATTTTAAGATGAGTTTCAGACTAACAGTTGCTTCCGCGTCGGGAGTGTTCAACAAACTGTTGATAGTCGAGAAAAAGCTTTGAAATCCCCGCAACTGCCCTTGATATTCCAGCCGCACAAATTGGTCACCGGTTTGAATTGTTACGGTTTGGTCGATTTGCGGTTGCCAGTGCTGCAATAGGGCGATTGCTGTTCCCAATTTGCGATAATCCATGACTTGATTCACAGACAATTCTAGCATTTCGATGCCTTGAATTTTGTGGTCGCCAATGCGATCGCCCAAACCAGCAAA
>JAJAYT010000409.1 GCA_026786085.1 Microcoleus sp. CAN_BIN18
CTTTTTCTATCATTCAACACTTCTGGTATGTTACCCATCACTGTGGAAACTGCTCTTACCATAAAGAGTACGAAGCAATAATCCCAGTCATTAGCAATGATGGCGGTGGTGGCGGTGGTGGCGGTGGTTAATATCAACGGGACTTACGCATCACAACCAAAGAAACCGGGTTTTTACTTAATCTGTGGGCTGTAACGAAGTATTTCGGAAAAAACCCGGTTTCTGAGCACCCGTTGATATATTGATATCACCAAAATTCAGGAGACGGCAGTGCCGTTTCCCTACAAATAATCGGGCAATGGTTACATTTTCTATCGAGGAAAATTGATTTTTTTAGGGTAGGGAAACGGCATTCCCGTGTCCGAAGTTCGTTGATTTTCAGATAAACCGATCGCACTTCCTGCACAATCATATTCCAAATATGACTTTTATGAACTTAATTAATGAATTTTATGAATTGACCTTCCAATAAATCTGTTGAATACTGATTGTAGTAAACAAATTTTCCGTATATTTCAGCTTAAAGCAGGTTGAAAACTATGACTAAATCACGTTGGCTTTGCAAGCTTTTACCCTTAACAGTATCTTTCGCAACAACGATCGCACGCACCGAACGCCAACAGAAGTGGCAGAACACGTCTGTGAAGCCCTACGAGCCTATGATGTGCAGGCTGTGGACACGCTGAACGGTTTGATTTCGCCGCCAGCAGAGTTGATGCAAACATTGACCGATCGCAAAATTGCTCAGGAACTGCAGAAAACCTAGCTAAAACTTGGTAATTCATAAAAATACAGGTGGAAAATAATGAAATTTATAGTTCAAAACAAACACATGAATGCACCAAAGTTGATGATAGTTGCTTTAAGTGCGATCGGTTTAGGATCGTGTGGAAATATATCTTCTTTGTCAGTCGCACAGACGCAACCCGCAAACAAAATATTTGGTGATTGGTGTCGCGAAAAAGCTTCTTTAAGTCCAGAAACTAAACATACTGTTGAGGTACTTTTAGAACAAGCAGGAACTATTGAGTGCAATGCGGCTAATCAGAAACTTTCGAGTCTCACGCAACTCGAACTCAGCGACAATAAAATCACTGATATCAAACCATTACAATCCTTGACTAAACTGACTTATCTCGAACTTAGATATAATAAAATCAGTGATATCAAGCCATTACAATCCTTGACTAACCTGACAAATCTCACCATCAGCGATAGTCAAATCACTGACATCAAACCGCTAGCATCTTTGACTAACCTGACAAATCTCACCCTCAACTACAATCAAATCAGTAACATCAAACCGCTAGCATCTTTGACTAAACTGATTGGTCTCAAACTCAACAACAATCAAATCAGTGACATCAAACCGCTAGCATCTTTGAGTAAGCTGACTAGCCTCTATCTTGACAACAATCAAATCACCGACATCAAACCGCTAGCATCTTTGACTAAACTAAGTTCTCTGACCATCGACAATAATAAAATCAGCGACATTAAACCGCTAATATCTTTAAAGGTGACGGAGTTCATTCTCAGCAACAATGAAATCAGCGATCTCAAACCACTAGCGTCTTTCACTAACCTGACTGCGCTCGCTCTAGACAACAATAAAATTAGCGATATTAAACCATTGGAATCTTTGACTAACCTGACTGAGCTCGCTCTAGACAACAATAAAATCAGGGACATCAAACCGCTGGCGTCTTTCACTAAACTAACTTTCCTCAGTATCGAGAAGATTGGAATCAGGGACATCAAGCCGCTAGCATCTTTGACTAACCTGACTGCACTCAACATAAGAAATAATAAAATCAGCGATATCAAACCGCTAGAATCTTTGACTAAGCTGACACAACTCGGACTCATCGGAAATCCGATCGCCCCCAAAACTTGTCCTCTCAAACTAGAGTCTATCTGCTATTAGGAACCATTGCTTAAATAATGGTAAAATTTGACAGTTCACCAAAGATAGCTACAAGATAATGACACTTACATTTGGATGCAAACACATGAATTTACCAAGGTTGATGGCGGTAGTTGCTTTTAGTGAGATCGGTTTAGGATCGTGTGGAAATATATCTTCTTTGTCAGTCGCACAAACACAACCCGCCAAAAAAACATTTGGTGATTGGTGTCGCGAAAAAGCTTCTTTAAGTCCAGAAACTAAACATACTGTTGAAGTGATGTTGCGGAAATCAAAGACTACTGACTGTGATGCGGCCGATCGGAAACTTTCGAGTCTCACGGAACTTTCCCTCGATAACAATGACATCAGCGACATCAAACCCTTGCAATCTTTGACTAAACTAACTGATCTAGGCCTTAGCAGAAATGAAATCAGCGACATCAAATCTTTGCAATTTTTGACTGAACTTACTCTGCTCTCCCTCGACAACAATCAAATCAGTGACATTAAACCCTTACAGTCATTGACTAAGCTGAGTTTTCTCACTCTCGGCAACAATCAAATCAGTGATATCAAACCCTTACAATCCTTGACTGGACTGGATTCTCTCACTCTCGACAACAATCAAATCAGGAACATCCAACCCTTACAATCTTTGACTAGCGTGACTTTTATCGAACTCGGAACCAATCAAATCAGCGATATCAAACCATTGCAATCCTTGACTAACCTGACTAATATCGGTCTCTACAACAATAAAATCAGCGATATCAAACCGTTGCAATCTTTGACTAGACTGTCTAGCCTCAGTCTCGAAAACAATGAAATTAGTGACATCAAACCGCTAGAACTCTTGACTAAGCTGACTAGCCTCGGTCTCGGCGGAAATCCGATCGCCCCCAAAACTTGCCCTCTCAAACCAGAGTCTATCTGCCATTGGGTACCACTACCTAAATCATAAAACTTTACTGTTCAGGGAATTAAAGGTGCAAAATTATGAAGTTTATAGTTGCACACAAACACATGAATTTACCAAAGCCGATCGCACTTACTTGTTCTACGATCCTAGCATTACCGGGAAATACACTGTGTGCGATCGCACCATAAAACGCGATCCGCACACAGCAAAAACCCCTGAAACTCACGTGGGGTGGGCATCCTGCTCGCCCAAAACATACAAATATGACTTTTATGAACTTAATTAATGAATTTAATGAATTGACTTTAACCGCAATCTCTTGAATAATGATTGTAACTAACAACTTTTCAGTAGAAATCATATAAGGAGAAAAACTATGTCCCAAGATAACAGAAAAAGTCCCCCACCCATATTTTTTATTATTGCTCTCGTCTTAATTGGGTTTGGCGCATTCAAGTTTCTTCCCGGTTTATTCGCATCCAAAAGTTCAGATACGCCTACACCTGATTCTCCATCTACATCTACAACGGGTGCGAGTCCATCGGGTGCGATCGCAACTCGCATCAGTTTAGGAAATCAGCTATTGGTGACATCCCAAACCACACCAGACAAACAAGCAGGTATTGAAGCTTTTAAGAGCGGAGATTTCTCAACTGCGATTCAAAAATTTCAGGCTTCCCTAAAACAAACTCGCAACGATCCAGAAACAGTTATTTATTTGAATAATGCCACAGCCAGCAGTGGTTCTTCCTTGAAAATTGCTGTCAGCGTCCCCATTGGTAGCAACCCCAATGTCGCTCAAGAAATCCTCCGAGGTGTCGCTCAAGCTCAATCTGAAGTCAATAATAGCGGTGGCATCAATGGCGCAAAACTGCAAGTAGAAATTGTCAACGATGACAACAATCCAGCAATTGTCAAAGAAGTTGCAAACACATTGACAAAAGATCCAACAATACTAGCAGTAATTGGACACAATGCTAGCAACGCCTCTCTCGAAGCTGCTCCGATTTATCAGCAAGAAAAACTGGTAATGGTGACACCGACTAGCTTTGCCAATAATCTCTCTGGATTTGGCAGTTACATCTTTCGGACTATCCCGAAGATTAGCATTATGGCCGCTCCCTTAGCAGAATATGCAGTCAAAACAGGCAAAACTAATATTGCTATTTGTTATGACTCCCAAGCACCGGATAATATATCATTTAAAGATGAATTTGTGGCGGCTCTAACTGTTGCTGGAGGCAAATTAGTTCCCACTGTTTGCGACTTTTCACTCCCTTCTTTTACTCCCGAAAGTGCGATCGCCGATGCAACTAGCAAAGGTGCACAAGGATTGATGTTAGCACCCCACATCGATCGCATCGATCGCGCAATTTCTCTGGCTCGCATCAATCAAGGCAAATTGCCACTCTACGGCAGCACCACAATGTACACCTTTCAAACGTTAAAAGATGGGCAAAAGAGCGTTGACGGGCTTGTTTTGCCTGTTCCCTGGCATCCTGAAACCAATCCCGGTAGCACTTTCCCCAAGAATGCTACTCAGTTGTGGGGAGGAGTAGTAAATTGGCGCACCGCAACGAGTTTTGATGCGACTCAAGCTGTCATCGCGGGATTGAAGCAAAGTAATACGCGGGAAGGGTTACAACAAGCACTCAAAAGTCCGAGTTTCTCGGCAACGGGAGCAAGTGAGGATGTGAGATTTTTGCCAACGGGCGATCGGGCTGGGAAGCCGATTTTAGTACAAGTTAAACAAGGAGGAAGCTCTGGCTATAACTTTGTCCCGTTGCGGTAAGTTTGCTTTTGTGCGATCGAAGGGGCGGGCTTTCCTGCCCACCCCACAATCAAATTAACTCTTTGTGGAACAGGCATCTTGCCTGTTTCTGAGCTAATTTTACATTTAATTAGAATAATTTTTATGATAAGCTGGAATCAGTCGATTAAAGGAGAAAGTTGTGTATGATCGCGCAAGTTGAAACGAAAACCTACACGGCTGAGGAATATCTAGAATTGGAAATCAATTCTGAAGAGCGACATGAATTTATCAATGGGGAGATAATTCTGATGGCAGGTGGCACACCAAATCATAGCGAAATTACGAGCATCTTAAATTCTGTATTGAGAGTAAGTCTCAAGGGTAAACCTTACAGTATTTTTGCATCAGATCAACGGCTTTTGGTTCCGCAGTTTAACAAATATACTTACCCTGATGTGATGGTAGTAGCGCGCCCTATCGAATTACAATCTGGACGGACGGATACAATTACCAATCCTGTGCTGATTGCGGAAGTGCTTTCTAAAAGTACCAAAGCTTATGATCGTGATGAAAAGTTTGCAGCCTATCGCAGTATTCCTACTTTTCAGGAGTATTTATTGATTGACCAATATCGGCTACAGGTGCAGCAATACTCGAAAACTGACGCGAATAAGTGGATTTTTTCGGAATATAGCTGTGCGGGCGATCGAGTTTCATTAACTTCTATTCCTGTGGAATTTTCGGTGGCAGATTTATATGAAAATATTGAGTTTGATGTGATGCCAAATCCGGCTTAAATATCGAGGCGGATTTGGTTTGTATAGCAGCAGTTTAAATCGCCCACTCTTATTCACCGATCGCCCCTGAATTCCTCCCTCTAACTAATAACCCGTGTTTCGGGGCAAAAATCATCGCCAACACAAACAACAGCGTTTGCAGCACCACAATACATCCGCCCGTCGAACCATCTATGTGATAGCTGATATATGTTCCCATGACACTAGAAAAGACACCACTTGCGATCGCAATTAGCGTCATATGGTCAAAATTATCACTCAACAAATACGCCGTAGCCCCCGGAGTCACCAACATTGCTACCACCAAAATAATCCCCACAGTCTGAAGTCCCGCCACAGCCGTCAGAGATAGCAAAGACAGCAACACATAATAGAGAAAAGTGATATTTAAACCGATCGATCGCGCGTGAGTCGAGTCAAAACAAAACAAAACTAAATCTTTGCGTAAAATTGCCAACGTTACCAGAGTAATAACACTAATGATTACCGTTTGCAGAATGTCTGCGTCCGAAATACCCAAGACATTGCCAAACAAAATATGCGTTAAGTCGATCGAGCTTTTGACTTTAGAAATTAACACTAAACCAAAGGCAAAAAAGCCCGTAAACACTAAACCAATCACCGTATCCTCTTTAACACGAGTTTTCGCTTTGATAAAGCCGATCGCAATTACCGAACCAACCCCAAACACAAAAGCCCCCACAGCCAACGGAATATTCAGCACATAGGCAATCACAACCCCCGGCATCACCGCATGAGAAACCGCATCACCCATCAAAGCCCAACCTTTCAAAGTCATATAGCAAGAAAGCGCCGAACAAACCAGCCCTACTAAAGCGCTGACTAAAATTGCTTTCACCATAAATTCATGCTGAAATGGTGCCACCAACCACTGAATCAAATCCATTACTGTTCCTCCTGATTGACTTGAGTTGACCGACTTTTAGCAGACGAGAAATCGCCAACCGAACCGCCAAAGGTGCGGGAAAGATTTTCCTCAGTAAACACTTCAGAAGTGTTACCATAGGCGAGAATACTGCGATTAATTAAGACTACTTGGTCGCAAAATGTGGTGATAGAGGCTAAATCGTGGGTTGAAACGAGAATTGTATGTCCTGTTTGACGCAGTTCCATTAACAAATTAATCATCATTTTCTCGGTTTTGATATCGACTCCAGCAAAGGGTTCATCCAACAGCAAAACGGTTCCCTGTTGCGCCAATGCCCGCGCAAAAAAGGTGCGTTTCTTTTGTCCGCCGGATAACTCTCCGATTTGCCGATCGCACATATGCCACATTTCCACCCTTTCCAAGCTTTCTCGCACCGCTTGTTTATCGATCGATCGCGGAATCCGCAACAGATTCATGTAGCCATAGCGTCCCATCATCACCACATCATAAACGTTCACCGGAAAATTCCAATCTACCTCTTCCGACTGAGGCACATAGGCAACCAGATTACTTTTTTGGACTTGACGAATCGGCAAACCATTAATTAAAACTCGTCCGCTGTTTGGCTTCACAAACCCCATAATGGCCTTGAACAACGTCGATTTTCCCGCGCCATTCATCCCCACTAATCCACAAATTGTCCCCGCTTGGAGTTGCAGCGAGGCGCTGTGCAAGGCTACTTTGCCGTGATAAGCAACCGTCACATTCTCAATATCAATGCCGATTTCATTCATGTTCTTTTCTCCTTTACTTGCTCTGTAGTCCTTTTATCAAAGTATTGACGTTATATTCAAGTAACTTAAGATAGGTTGATGCTGGGCCATCGGAGGGAGACAGGGAATCGACATAAAACACCCCGCCAAATTTGGCGCCTGTTTCCTTGGCTACCTGAAGCTGTCCTTCGTTGCTGATGGTACTCTCGCAGAATACAGCAGGTATTTGGTTTGCCTTGACTGTATTAATCACCCGTTCGACTTGTTTCGGTGTGGATTGCTGTTCGGCGTTGACAGGCCAAATATAAACTTCTTTCAAACCGTAATCGTTGGCAAGGTAAGAAAAAGCACCTTCACAACTTACTATGTAGCGTTTGTCCGGGGGAATGCCTGAAATAGCTTGTTTGAGTTTGGCGTCGATAGCCCGAATTTCTTCACTGTATTTTGCCGCATTTGCGTCATAGGTTCCAGCATTAGCCGGATCGATATTTCCTAATGCCTTGCGAATATTATCAACATAAATCAAAGCATTTTTGGGCGACATCCAAGCATGGGGATTTGGTTTGCCTCGATAGGCATCGCCAGCAATATTAATGGGTTGGACTCCCTCGCTCAAAGTAATGTGGGGAACCTTGGGAAAACTGTTATAAAATCGAGTTGCCCAGCGTTCTAAGTTCAAGCCATTTTCTAAAATCAAATCGGCATTTTGCCCTCGTGTTAAGTCGCTGGGGGTGACTTCGTAGCCGTGAATTTCCGCACCGGGTTTGGTAATTGATTGAACAGTTGCCTTGTCACCGGCGACGTTCTGCGCCATGTCTGCCAGCACCGTGAAGGTGGTGAGAATGACTTTTTTGTCTTTTCGGGTCAAATCGGCGGCGGTTGGGCTAGAAGCTGGATTTTGGTTGGTTTGAGGCTGGGTCGTCTGAGTGTTGCACCCGCTGAGCCAAACTCCTAGTAATAGCCCGAATATACCAATTTTATACGTTTTACGGCAGAGCGCCTGATGATTCATTCTGGTTTTTTATAATTCTTTCATTCTTTTAATTTAGCATAAAACCAGAAATAATGAAAGAATTATGAAAATGGGAAGATTTTGGCGATCGGGCATAGCCCTAACGCCAGCTTCGCTTACGCTCTTTTTATTCAGAGTTGCCATTTTCATTACTTGCAAAGTTATAATGTAATCAATTATCATATTCCCATGCCAATTCCACAGATTGTTCTTGATACCAACATCATTGTTTCTGGCTTGCGTTCTAGGAAAGGTAGTGCTTTTCGCTTACTAGAATTAGTAGGTACAGGGGCATTTGATATCCATCTTTCCGTGCCATTGGTGCTAGAATATCGAGAGGTATTGTTGAGAGAGTTACCGAATCTTTATGTCAGTGCCACAGATATTGAAGATTTCATAGAATTTCACTGCTCCGTCGCCACAAGACATCGCATTTTCTTTCTATGGCGACCCTATCTACCCGATCCTAAAGACGACATGGTACTGGAACTAGCGGTTACAGCAAGATGTGATAGTGTAGTAACGTACAACATTCGTGACTTTTTTGGCATTGAGCGGTTTGGGATAAGAGCGATCGCACCTGCTGAGTTTTTAAGAGCTATTGGAGCCTTGCTATGAGTAATTTGAATGTTCAACTTCCTGACTCATTGTACAAAAATTTGCAAGCGTTAGCCTCGCAAGATGGGATTTCTATCGATCAATTTATAGCGACAGCAGTTGCGGAAAAGCTGTCGGCGTTGATGACCGAAACCTACTTAGAAGATTTAGCAAAGCAAGGAATTCGCCAGAAGTATGACGCTGTTTTAGCTAAAGTTCCAGATGTTGAACCCGAACTCTATGACGAGTTGCCACCGGCGTAAAAATTCGGTTGCACCTAATAGTAAATCAAGACTATCTTCTCCCAAGATGCTACTTTTTCCTACCGCCGATCCAATTCTCCTTGTTACCGACGAAAATGGTGCAATCCGCATCAGTAAAACCCGCGTCACCTTAGATACGGTTGTTACTGCTGTATAATCAGTTTTTTGTCAAATATCCAAAATAGTGGTATTATTCCCGTATATCGATCGGCTCTGATGACAAACACACATCAGACGTAAGGGGGAAAGTTCGGTGCGAATCCGGCGCTGTCCCGCAACTGTAATGAGATTCTTTCATCTCTGAGTCAGGATGCCCGCCGATTTGTTTACCTGTTATTTTCATCTGCGAGGTATGGATGATGGTTAGTTCACTATTTTTACAGTTAATCTGCTGTTGTGCTCCTTTGGACGATCGACAAAAACGTACTTCTGAGTTAAAACCGCTTTTCGTCGGCGCAACGGGAAACTAAAAGAAATGCGAATCAAAGATAGTGTTTGGCAGGGCAGTTTTGGCTACTGGCAAAACTTGTTTATTCACCAGAATATTTTGTCTATCGGACATACTGCTTGGAATGGCTTTTGGCACTTGGGACGAGGCATTGTTGTTTGTCAAATAGATACTCAAATTAATAGTTCTATCAATTGGAGTGTGGATCATGTAAAGTGTGATTTGCAGTTTATTTCCCGATCGCACGCAACTCCCTATTTGCAACAATTAGAACTAGAGGAAAACACTGTTTCCAATCTGCTGGGAGTTATTGATAGCTATGAACCTGAAAAAGCAATTATTTTTATACTGCTTGCCAATGGTCAGATTGATATCAATTTGTTGCAAAACTTGTCAATTTCGCCCGTTGAGTGCTATGAACAGGTATGCAAACGCTGGGAAGAATTTCAACTCTGCCCGAAATCCTAAAATTTACTAAATCTTTCCAATGTCCCAGCCAAAATCAATCAAAATTTCCAACGTAACTCGCTACCAAAATGCAGCGCTTAATTACTATTTGGGCCTGACAGAATCCCCCTATCTTCACTATGGCTATTGGGAAACCTTACCCGTGCCGACTGATGAACTAACACTCGCGCGACTACGCATCGCTCAGCAAGCTTATACTGTAAAGCTGTTAGATGTCATCCCCAAAGGTACTCAGACTATCCTGGATGTAGGCTGTGGGATTGGCGGAAATGCGGCTTATTTGCTCGATCGCGGTTTTGCAGTCGAAGGACTCGCACCCGATCCGTTTCAACAACAGCGCTTTCTCAAGTGTACAGGCGATCGTACAATCTTTCACCTCACCAGATTTGAAGACTTCAAAGCAACTAAATCCTACGATCTCATTCTCTTTAGCGAAAGTAGCCAATATATGTCGGCGGTTGATATTGCTAACGGTGCCGCCAAAATCCTAAATCCTGGTGGCTATGTATTGCTTGCCGATATGCTGCGTTCTGATGCTAAATATAAAGAGGGAATGTTCTCGAATTGTCATGTTGTGAGTGAACTTCATGCAGCATTAAAACAGGCTGGATTCACTTTAGTCAAAACCGAGGATATCTCCGCCCATATCGTGCCAACAATTGACCTATATGTCGATACTTTCCGCAGATATGGACTGAACACAATGATTTATGTGGCAGACTTGATTTCGATCGCAGTTCCGCCCATCCACAAACTTCTGCGCTGGGTATTTCGTCGCTGGTTCAAAAAATTGGTGGTTGAAGGATTGGAAGCCAGCCAACTTTTTGAGCAGCATTTGTGTTATGAAATCCAACTTTGGGAGTTGACAGAAAAAGTTAATAGAAGGCTCGGCGGTTGAAACCGCGTCTATACAGACAAAACCCGCCTCCGCGGGTTGAAGAAAAAGCCCTTAAAATTAGGTTATTTTATTCAGTCTGCGGAGGCAGACTTCCTTTGTATAGACGCGGTTTCAACCGCCGTCTTATCTAATTACTAATATATGTCTCAATCAATTCTTGAATTCGATCGCACTTCATACCAATATCCCTGTAATTTAGGATCGACAATTCAGGGCTTAAGCCTGAAAGTCCCCGCAGGCAAACGCTGCGGGCTAATTGGTCAAAATGGTTGTGGCAAAACCACCTTATTTCTGTTAGCAAATGGCTTGTATAAACCACAAGCAGGAACCGTGCGCTGGGAAGGTGAACCCTTCCGTTACGATCGCAAATCCTTGACAAAATTGCGTCAACAAATCGGACTCGTCTTTCAAAATCCCGAACATCAATTGGTAGCTTCGACGGTTGAAGAAGATATCTCCTACGGGTTGTACAATCTGGGTTTGCCAGAACCGGAAGTTGCTAGAATGGTGCAAGAGGCGATCGAGCAATTTGACCTAGCTGAATTGGCAAATCAACCGATTCACAATCTCAGTTTAGGACAAAAAAAGCGGGTTTCGATCGCCGATATCATGGTTCTCAAACCCAAATTGTTGCTATTAGATGAACCAACAGCCTATCTCGATCCACGCCACACGAGAAAATTGATTGGTTTACTCCAACAAATTCACGCGACTGGAACCACAATTCTGTTAGCAAGTCACGATCTAGATTTCATCTATCGTTGGGCTGACTGGATTTTTGTCATGGATCGAGGACAGTTGGTTCTAGAAGGCACACCGGAAACCGTTTTTGCTCAGCGGGAGGTTTTAGAGCAATTGCAGCTTGGTGTGCCATTGGCGATCGAGCTGATGGAACAAATGAGGGCGATCGTTGAACACGATGATCACTCAAAAATGCACACTTTTGAGAAATGGCAACAACAGATTCTACAAGCACAGAGGCTGCTTTAAAAATTAAGTAGCATCGGAATTATGCCCCTTTTGATGGCGTTACAGACTCTACAATTGGCTGGGATGGGGAATGTTGAATCAGTCGCATCAATAGGCGCAACCCCTCATTGACTGCGCCAGAATCTGGAAAAATTGTTGCAACATCAGGATCTAGTTGGACTGTTAGGGTGGATTGTTTGCGTCCTTGACCACGGGCTACAACAGAGAGTTGAGTAAAGTCATATTCTGGGCGCAAATCATCATCCATTTCAGAGGTCTGACTCATAAGCTTTACGTTCTTTTCGGGTAACGGGACGAGCGCTGATTAGGCGCGTGATGCCTGCACGATCAGTGTAAGCGACGACTAACAATCGTCCTTTGGCTGATTCTCCCATGATAATGAAACGTTGCTCTTGAAAGGAGTGTTCTGGATCGCCAAAGGTTAAAAATAACGGATCGTCAAACACAGAAGTGGCTTCATCGAAAGAAACATTATGCTTGACAAGGTTGCTTCTGGCTTTTTCTTCGTCCCAATCAAACAACATGGGTTCAATTTACAACGCCTGCTTTTTCAAATTATACCAGTTTTTGGCACAAAAGCTGCAACTTTTCAAACAAGACCTAATACTTTTAGGGTTTGCGAACTCACAGTACCATCAACCCCTAATACCAATTTAATGTGAAGTTGCACATATCTCGATCCCCCTAAATCCCCCGAAAGCAAGGGGGACTTTGATCGGAATCTTGTCCGCCCCTTCTTAAGGGGGGCGCCATGGAGATCGGATTCTATGCAGGCTCATAAAAAATTGGTATTAGCGCACTGTGTATCCTACTAACTTTATTTCTTAGTCCCCCTCTACTCGGACGAAAGTTTGTGTATTTGCTGTTTCAACGGCCGAATTCCTTCGATCGTACCAAGTTTGCAGCGCCAAGCGATGAACTTCGCGCCAACTAATATTTTTTACTCTGGCAATTTCCGCGCAATCTTCATATTCCGGCTGCACGTTAACAATCGTTTCTCCAGACTTCGCAACTTTGATTTGCACTTCGCCATACTCTGTTTTAACCGTCTCGAATTCCCGATGTAAAATAGTTCTCTGCTGAGTCGATCGCCTAATGCCCAAAGTAGTAGTTTCGCGAAAAATAACTGCTTCGCAAGCATCCTGAACTTCGGGATGACAAATCGCAGTTAACAAAACCCCCAAACGCGACTTTTTCATCACAATTGGGGCTGTGAACACATCCAGAGCTCCCGCCACAAACAAAGCATCAAAAACATAGCCGATCGCCTGCGGACTCAAATCATCAATTTGCGTTTCCAAAACACAGATTGTTTCTTGCGAATTGGTAATGGGTAATCGATAATTTTCTTCCTGCTTCCCTATGACTTCTTGCCTCTGACTTCCATCCGTTAAATCCGTTAAATCCGCTACAAAATCCGTTGCTAATCTTCCTTCTTCCTTCCTACCAATCCAGAGGCGCAAAATATTAGGAATTGCCAGATTGCGAGAACCTGCACCCAATCCGATCGCCTGAACTTGCATGGGCGGCGGCGCGCCGAAACCGGAGGCGAGAGTACAGGCGATCGCAGTTCCCGTAGGAGTGCACAATTCGCGATCGATCCCATTGCTATAAACTGGCACTTGGTGCGTTTCCCACAACCGCATCACCGCCGGCGTGGGTACCGCTAACCTACCGTGGGCAGCATTCACCGTACCGCCCCCAGTCGGCATTGCCGAAAAATAAAATTCATCAATCTCCAACCAATCCAAACCCAAACAAGTACCAATAATATCAACGAGTGCATCCGTCGCGCCCACCTCGTGAAAGTGAACCTGATTTGCGGGGATACCGTGTACAGAACCCTCTGCATCTGCTAATTTGCGAAATATCTCCAAACTCCACGCTTCCACGCGCGGAGGCAATTTTGCCGAGACAATGATGTGCTCGATTTGTGGCAAGTGGCGATGGTGAGTGTGGCTGCTTTCAGCATCGTCATCGTGACTGTGAGAATGTTCGTCATCGTGATGATGGTGTTGGCGGGCGCGATCGAATGTTGGGGATTCAGTTTCCGAAGGATCGAGGGTGGAATCAGCGGAATTTTTTGATTTTAAAGATAAATCCGCAGCTAAATCGACATGAAATTTGGTTGCTTGTTGAGTATTTCGGTGGACTAATTCGGTACGCAACTCGTACTCTGTCGAAATGCCGAGTAAACTAAGTTTTTCGATCAGGTAGTCTAAAGGGACACCAGCGTGGACAAGAGCTCCGAGGCACATATCGCCAGCAATGCCAGTAGGACAGTCAAAATAAGCTATTTTATTCATTATTAGCAATTAATTTTTATCATAGAAAAACTCGGTAAGTGGGAAACTCAGTGGCTTGAGCCAAGACAGGGAAACGGCTCGGCGGTTTAAACCGCATTGAATCTTTCCATTACCGCCTTGGGATTGCTTGGCGGGAGTGTACTTTTGTGGTGTACTTTCGATAGGACAATTACCATCTCAAACCTCGCAATCCTGTACGCATAATGTTTGGCATTTCTGCCTCTCCCTTGCGGGGTGATGTTAGCTTCGACCTGGTTATCTGGGCTTTTTAGACTTGCAACACTGTTCCAGTGACTTTAGAACTGTTTAATTGCAAATGACAGAGCAGGGAACTAGCTACGCATTCCGGGGTGTCGTGACCCAAATAACGGCTCCTCTTGCGAGGGGTCTGGTCAGTACAGCTTGCTGGATTTCTCCTTCAAGCTCAGTGGCGTTGATTCCCTGAGTTACTGACTGATTGTTTCACTCGATATTTCGATCGCCCAATTAACCTGTAGTATCATAACATGGCAACTATTTACGAAGTTCATCCACTTACACCCCAAAAAGACCGGATCGAGAAGATTAAATCCGCCCTAAAAGATGGGGCCGTGATGCTTTATCCCACAGATACAGTTTATGCGATCGGCTGCGATCTCAACTCCAAATCTGCGATCGAACGAGTCAGGCAGATCAAGCAACTATCCAATGATAAGCCTTTAACCTTCCTATGTTCGTCTCTGTCAAACATCACCGAGTATGCTGTCGTCAGCGATGAAGCATACAGAATTATCAAGCGGTTAATACCCGGGCCTTACACATTTTTGTTACCAGCTACCAAATTAGTGCCGCGGTTGGTAATGAACCCAAAACGCAAAGCCACGGGAATTCGAGTTCCCTCTCACCCGCTTTGTTTTACACTTGTCGAAGCTTTGGGAAATCCGATTATTTCAACATCGGCTCACATTACCACTGATGATGAAAGTGAAGCACCAGCCAAAACCGAAAACATTGGCAAAGCCGAACTATTTGACTGTTTATCAAAGTTAGTAGATATAATTGTCGATGATGGTTCCGATCCAGGATATCAAATTTCTACTATTCTCGATTTAACAGAAAGCGAACCGATTGTGGTTCGTCGCGGTTTGGGATGGGAAGCGGCCGCCGCTTGGGAAAAAGATTAAAATTGCAGCGTCAACTTAAGAAGACTGGGCGGTTGAAACCGCGCCTATACAAACAAAACCCGCCTCCGCGGGTTGAAAATCTGGTCGTTAAAATTACGTTATTTTCTTTACACCGCGGAGGACGTTTGGCGAAGCTCAGTCGAGCCGCAGACTTGGTTTTTGTAGATGCGGTTGAAACCGCCGTCTGATCTTTTCATAATTGGATTAAATCGAATAATAAAGCGGAAAAGACTTGGCATCCTTCGGCTTGACGAACACTCTTTGCTGCGGCTGTAACTGTAATTCGTCAAACTTTTCTCTTGTCAAATTAGCTTTGACTACTTGACCGTCATCTAAGGTTAATTCTACCTGAATTTCCCATCCCAAATGAATCAAGCGACTGATTCTGGCAGGCACTGTCGCATTATTTTCTGTAGTTTCAATTACTACGTCGTGGGGGCGCAAGAAAATTTCTGGGTTGGCTGAGTCAAAGCCGTTGTCTTGAAACATCCTCGAACTGCTGGGTAAGACATTGACTGGGCCGATAAAACTCATGACGAATGCACTGGCTGGATGGTCGTAAATTTCGGCGGGTGTGCCTACTTGTTCGATTTTACCTTTATTCATGACTGTAATTCGATCGGCAACTTCCATCGCTTCTTCTTGATCGTGCGTCACAAAGACTGTGGTAACGTGCACTTCGTCGTGGAGTCTGCGCAACCAAGCGCGCAAATCTTTGCGGACTTTAGCATCAAGAGCTCCAAAAGGTTCGTCTAGCAGCAACACTTTCGGTTCCACAGCCAGAGCTCTCGCTAGGGCCACGCGCTGCCGCTGGCCTCCTGAGAGTTGCGACGGGTATCTGTCGCCCAATCCTGCTAATTGCACTAAATTTAACAATTCTTCTACCCGCGATTTGACTTTCGCGGGCGGTGTTTTCTGAATTTCCATCCCGAAAGCGATGTTTTTTCGCACTGTCATGTGCTTGAATAGCGCGTAGTGCTGGAACACAAATCCAATATTGCGGTCTTGGACGCTAGTATTGGTGGCATCTTGGCCTGTTAGCCAGATTTTGCCGGAGTCGGGCATTTCTAAACCTGCAATCAGTCGCAACAGCGTAGACTTGCCGGAACCAGACGGGCCCAGCAATGCGACTAGGGAACCGGATTCAATTTCTAAGCTGACTCGATCGAGTGCTTGGAAACTGCCAAACTGTTTTGATACGTTTTCGACGACTATGCCCATAGGAAGAAGGAAGAAGGAAGAAGGAAGAGGGAAGAGGGAAGAAGGAAGAGGGAAGAGGCAGGAGTGAAAAATGTTAATCTCCGGTTTTGAGGTCGGGGATTAGTAGTTTTATAGCACGATCGCACATCTGTTGGTTAATTCTAGGGTTTTGGCGATCGGTCGATCGGAAAAAGTAGGCAATTGTAGATAAAACTTAGCAGGCCCGACAGCTCCAAAACAAAACAACACAATTCTTTATCACCAAAGTTGCCGTTTGATACTACAATGCAGCAAAAGTTCAAGCGTTTTTGACTTCAAAGGCTGAGGGGATATAAGGAAAATGGGAAATGTTGGACGTGTGCCTGTAGGAATTATCGGCGCTTCAGGGTACGGGGGCGTGCAACTGGTGCGACTGCTGGCGGATCACCCAGCGGCGGAAGTAGTGTATTTGGGCGGGGATAGCAGTGCGGGAAAACCTTTTTCCAGTCTTTATCCACATCTGACTAACTGCATTAACTTGACTGTCGAGGCGATCGACCTAGACAAAATAGCGGCAAAATGTGAAGTTGTATTTCTGTCGCTACCCAACGGTTTAGCTTGCCAAATGGCACCGACGCTGATCGAAAAAGGCTGCAAAGTCTTGGATTTGTCGGCTGATTACAGATTTGAAAATCTTGATACTTATAAAGCTTGGTACGGCGGCGAGCGATCGGACTCTACTTTAGCTGCAACCGCTGTTTACGGTTTGCCAGAATTGTATCGCGATCGCATTAAAAACGCTCAATTAGTAGGCTGTGCCGGTTGCTACGTCACTGCTAGTTTATTAGCCCTGGCACCTTTGCTCAAACAAGGTCTGATCGTGCCAGAAACAGCAATTATCGACGCTAAATCAGGAACTTCGGGAGGGGGCCGCAAAGCCGAAGTTAATTTATTATTGGCAGAAGCTGACAATTCCATAGGCGCTTACAACGTTGGCCGCCATCGGCATACTCCAGAAATTGAGCAAGTTTGCAGCGATTTAGCCGGACATGATATTAAAGTTCAATTTACTCCTCACCTGATGCCGATGGTGCGGGGAATTCTGGCAACTGTTTACGCAAATTTGCGCGATCCGGGGTTGGTGCGGGAAGATTTAATCACCATTTTCACGGCTTTTTACCGCAATTGTCCTTGGGTAAAAGTGTTGCCTGCTGGGGTTTATCCGCAATCTAAATGGGCTTGCGGCACAAATCTTTGTTATATCGGCGTGGAAGTCGATCCGCGCACCGATCGGGTAATTGTGATGTCGGCGATCGACAATTTAATTAAAGGTCAAGCTGGCCAAGGCATCCAGTGCATGAACTTGATGATGGGTTGGGAAGAAACTTTGGGTTTACCTCAATTGGCTTTCTATCCTTAATTGGGCATAGGGCATAGGGCATTGGGCATAGGGCATTGGGCATGAAAATTAAAAACTAATCGATTCCCAATTACCCATCCCTCCGCTTCGCTTCGCCCAATTACCTATGCCCAATTAGCGATTATCGATCGCTATTTCGGCCCGTAACCGATCGATCCAGCGTAAATTGCCCGATCGCCCAATTCCTCCTCAATCCGCAACAAACGGTTATACTTAGCCACCCGTTCGCTGCGACACAGAGAACCAGTCTTGATTTGACCGGCGCGAGTCGCTACCGCTAAATCAGCAATTGTGGTATCCTCAGTTTCACCAGAACGGTGACTGATCACCGATCGATAGCTGTTCCGTTTGCCAAGGTCGATCGTATCCAAAGTCTCCGTCAAAGAACCAATTTGATTCAGCTTAATCAAAATCGAATTGCTAGCCTTCAAATCAATTCCTTTTTGCAAGCGCGTGCGATTAGTAACAAACAAATCGTCGCCCACCAATTGAACTTTGCTACCCATTTTCTGAGTCAGCGCCACCCAACTATCCCAATCGTCTTCGTGCAAACCATCTTCAATGGAAACGATCGGATATTGCCCAACCAAACCATCCAAATAATCGATTAATTCTGCCGGAGAATGAGCCACACCGTCGTAGGTGTACTGCCCATCTTTGTAAAACTCGCTAGCAGCAACATCTAAAGCCAAAGCAACTTGTTCACCCGGTTTGTAACCAGCTTTTTCAATTGCCATCATCAACAAATCCAAAGCTTCCTGATTGGAACCCAAATTAGGAGCAAAACCACCTTCATCGCCAACACCAGTCAGCAAATTTTTGTCTTTCAAGACTTTAGCAAGACTCGCAAATACTTCTGCACCCCAGCGCAAAGCTTCCTTAAAAGAAGGCGCTCCCACAGGTACAATCATAAACTCTTGAATGTCTACGTTGTTGTCCGCGTGGGAACCACCGTTGATCACGTTCATCAAAGGCACGGGCAGAACGTTCGCCAAGGTGCCGCCCAAGTAGCGGTAAAGCGGGAGTCCTAAAGTCTCGGCGGCAGCCTTTGCTGTGGCTAAGGACACTCCGAGAATGGCATTTGCACCGAGGTTGGATTTGTTGGGGGAACCATCCAAGTCAATCATGGTTTTGTCTACCAGCGCTTGGTCGATCGCATCCATATCAACCAAAGCGGGGGCAATTTTGTGTTCGACGTTAGCAACGGCTTTCAGGACGCCTTTACCGCCATAACGTTTTTTGTCATCATCCCGGAGTTCGTGAGCTTCAAAAGAGCCTGTAGACGCGCCGCTGGGAACTTGTGCGAGTCCGACAACGCCGTTGGCTAGATAAACTTCAGCTTCGATGGTGGGGCGGCCGCGAGAGTCGAGGATTTCTCTGGCTTTGATAAATTCGATCGCAGTGTCTTGCATATTAACGATTCCTGACTTAACTCAAGGTTTGATGACAATTAGCACTCAGTAGGTTTTCCGAAACTGACTGCCAACGGATAATAGAGTAAGCGATCCCGATAATTATTGCTGAAGAGTTCAAACTTTTTGCGGATTTGGGCGATCGGTTGGGTGTCAACAAGCAATCATTGTTGAAAAATAGTCGGTGATAATTTTGACAGTAATTTGATTGTTATAACCGCAGATTCACGCAAATTTGTTAATTGGAACATTTGTTAAAATCAGAATGTCAACAAAGTTAATCAAAACAGGGGAAATCTAAAATGCTAGAAACAAATCTCGGAGAAATTAGAGCCTTAGCTATCGACTCCGATCCAATTATTCCCGATCCCCCAAACATCAGATTGCTCACCGGGCCTTTACAAAATCCCAGCGATCCCAACTTTTTTGACCTTACTCCCAATGACGATGTAGTTCAACTAGCAAGTGGAATTCTGCGCAACACTCCCGGAGGTTTGCGTGCTTTAGCCGGTAATGATTTTGTGCGAGGTTCGGGTGCGGCCGAACTGATGAACGGCAACAGCGGCATCGATACTTTAATCGGAGGTTGCGGCAATGATACTATTCGCGGCGGTCAAGATTTTGACATACTTTACGGAGAATGCGGCAACGATGTTCTCAGCGGCAATCAAGGTGGTGACGTAGCTTACGGAGGTACGGGAAATGACTTTATTCGTGGCGGCCAAGGCAATGATGCTTTAGTCGGAGACAGTGGCAATGATACTCTGATTGGTGATGCTGGAGTCGATCGACTTTGGGGAGGAGAAGGTGCAGATTTATTTGTCCTCAGAAGAGAAGCGCGAGCAATTTCGCAGGAATTTGGTTCAGATCAAGCCCGTCCAATTGGGACTTTTCCTTTGAGTACAGAAGAAGTACCAGCAGATTTTATTCTCGATTACAATCCGGCCCAAGGAGATGTAATTGGATTGGCGGGAGGGCTAACGCGAAACGATATTGTTTTGACCGAAAGGTTTGCAACAATTGGTGATGCGAGAAGTTACGATAGCAACGGGCCTACTCCTCCGGGAGCGTTTATAACTGCTGATTTTAAATTTTTAAACATTAAAGCGACGGTGATTCGCGAAGCTAGTACCGGCAATATTTTGGGTTTGGTGAAGGATGTTTCGCCGAGTCAAATTCAGTTTAGTTCTGTGTCTGACGGGGCGATCGCTCTAGGTTAACTCAAATCGGTACACATTGCTGCTAATTTGGATAACATGGACGGGCGAGACGCCCATCCCGCAACAGCAAGGCTCTCAATCCTCGTTCCCAGGCTCTGCCTGGGAAGGCCTATCAGCGAGGCTCTGCCTCCCGATTCCTGACCTGAATTCAACAAACATTAAAATTGCCAAAAATCCGCCACATCATATCCCATTTCGCCCAGCATTTGCCGCAGCAGAGGCAAACTCAAACCGATCACATTTGTGTGACATCCTTCGATTTTTTCCACAAAAAAACCACCTTTACCTTCCAGTGCAAAACATCCAGCACAGCCGAGGGGTTCTCCGGTAGCGACGTAAGCAGCAATTTGCCGCGAGGTAACTTGAGCAAAATGAACTTTTGTAACTTGACAGCGAACGATCGATCGATCCATTGCCACATCAAAGTTATCGAACCTAGTATCAATTAAAGCATGACCAGTATAAAGTTCGCCAACTTTCCCGCGCATTTTCTGCCATCGCGAGATTGCTTCTTCAGCATCCTTTGGTTTGCCATGAATTTCGCCATCAATGACCAAAATTGAGTCGCATCCCAACACCAAACACGATTTGGGATTGGGAATTTGCGGGTGAGAATTAGCCAGCAAAAACTCAGCTACAGCGTCAGCTTTTCCCTCTGCTAAAACCTGCACTAATTTAGTAGCATCTCTCATTTTTATTTGCCCTTCATCAAAGTCGCTGGGGCAAATCACAGCTTGAATGCCAGCACTTTTAAGCAGGCTGCGGCGCGCCGGGGAAGCTGAGGCTAATATAAAAGTTGGAATTTTCATAATTTAAGAAGTCATTAGTCATTAGTCATCAGTCATTGGTCATTAGTCATTAGTTATTTGTTGGCTTTAATAACCAATGTACCATCCATAATGCTTTTTGGCCCAGTATCCCATAACTAATAACTAATAACCAATAACTTTTTCACCTAATAAACAGAGAAAGATTTGACAACTTTCTCAAAAGCTGCTTTAACCTTCGGCCAACGTTCTTCGGTAGTGGAAATATTCAGCGTAAAAAGTTTGCCGCGGCTAATGGCTACGCTGGCTAAATTGTGGCGTTGTTGATTTGGCAACTTAACGGCGTATTCTAAAATGTAATAGTTTTTCGATCGCGATTCGCGAGATTCTGCATTGATTAACTCAGCTTCGCGGCCGGAATCTGCCGGGGCGATCGCATTTTTGCTAAGCTTGTATCCTACTTCCGACGGTGTTCCCAAATCCGCCAAAGTTTTGTCCCCCGCAACTGGACTGATGACCACGCTAACATTCTCGGTTTGCTGAATCAAATCACGGAACACGACATCGGGCCCATTAGCAACTGCGATCGGTAGCCAGCCGTTAGGATAGAGAAATTGATAGCCATCGCCAGTATCAATATGGCTTTTGAGTCCGACAACGTTAGATACACAACTGGTCAAGGTGAGGCTGAACACCACCAGAAGCATGGTCACAATTCGTTTGATCATTATTTTTGCGATCGAATGACAATTAAATATTTGTTTTTAATTGTCTCACCAAACCTTCCCTCAAAATAGTTAAGCTATGGAGCGCGGTTTGTGTGTCGCCCGCGTGCCATAGCCGTACAGTTTAATTTTCAACAAAATCATTACAGATGAGTGAGCCAGGTAATCAGTCCGTGCTTGGTCGAAACTTCTAAAGCCAAGAGAGAAACAAAGCCAATCATCGCAAGGCGGCCGTTCAAACGTTCGGCGTAGGGGGTAAAGCCGGTGCGGGGTTCGTCATCTACATATACTGTTGGCTCGATCGCAAAATTGTTCATTTTGCCGTCGTCATCCAGGATTAAGCCTCTGTTAGTCATTTTGGTCTCCTAAATTGCTTTTTGCTTACTGTAAATAAATGTAACAGACTTATGAAGGTTTGTAAAGGATTGTGTGCTTTTTTTTTCAAAAGTCTCGATCTGACTGTGGGTAGTAGACTCTGGGCCCCGGAGGGAGGACTATAGAGTTGAAAGGCGCAAAAGTCGATCGCGCGAGGCAAATCCAGTCTGGGTTTGACGAAAATTGTGGAACGGAGGAAAAGTTTATGCGGGTCAGTTTGGAAATGCGGTGGTTTTATGGCGGTGCGTTGCCAAAATCGATCGGGCAATGGTTTGGCAGCGAGAGTCTCGGCGGGTATCTGTCGCCGCCTGAAGAGCGGGAAGACTTATATTTGCTGATACCGGGCTGCGACTACTTGGGAGTCAAGCTGCGCGGGAAAAATTTACAGGTAAAGTGGCGACAGGCAGAATTCGGGGCGATGCAATTCGGCAACCGCTGGGAAGGCAAAGCCGAGAAATGGCTGAAATGGATTTGTGCCGACACGATGGCGCCAGTATCAGCAGATATTCTGGCGACAGGCAAATGGGTGAAGGTGAAGAAAAAGCGAGCCCAGCGTCTTTACCAAGTTTCTGCCCCTGGTGCGCTAATGTCTGTGCCTGTCGAAGCACCAATTCCCCAAGGCTGTATTGTAGAACTTACTCAGTTAAATATTAACGGCACTGCGTCGTGGACTTTGGGATTTGAAGCCTTTGGCAGCGAAAGTTTTTTGACCGAAAGTCTGCAAACAGTAGCTAATTGGACTAGCAAGAGTTATCAGGCGCAAAAGTTGACAACTGAGGATTCTTCTGGTTATCCGATTTGGCTGGCGAGCGATTAAGGAGAGAGGGAGAGAGGGAGAGAGGGAGAGAGGGAGAGAGAGAGGGGGGAGAATTTGAAACTTTTTTCCAGAACTCTTTTTCTGAATCTGTGAATAGCGCTTCAGGTACTGCACGCCCGGATGAGTTCACAAGTTAACACGATTCTCCCCCTCTCCCATTCTCCTACTCTCCCATTTTCCCCACTCTGCCAGCACTTCTCAGAATTTGACAAGCCAAAATGGCCGCCCCAAATCCATTATCAATATTCACCACACCAACACCAGCCGCACAAGAATTAAGCATAGTTAAAAGAGGAGCAATCCCGCCAAAACTCGCACCATAACCAACACTTGTCGGCACCGCAATCACCGGACAATCCGCTAAACCCGCAACCACACTCGGCAAAGCACCTTCCATACCAGCAACCGTAATCAACACATCAGCATCATCAATCACGTGCCGATTGTTCAACAAGCGATGAATGCCAGCAACTCCCACATCCCACAAACGCCGCACCTGAAAACCGCAAAGTTCCGCCGTAACTGCCGCCTCTTCCGCCACAGGCAAATCCGCCGTTCCCGCACTGATAATAGTCACAGTACCCGGATGCTGCCAAGTTGGGGAATTAGCAGAAATTGCACAAATTCGAGCTTTTTGGTAGTAGCACAAATCGGGGATTTTTTGCTGCAATTGCTCGAAAACGAACGGTTCAATTCGCGTCGCCATCACCACAGGATTTCGCCCGCGCATCGCCTCGATAATTTCCACAATTTGGTCTGGTGTTTTCCCTGGGCCCAAGATGACTTCAGGAAAACCGGTTCTTAAGGTGCGGTGGTGGTCAATTTTGGCAAAATCGCCGACTTGTTCAAAGTCAAAATGCTTTAATTTGTCCAAAGCTGCGATCGGGCTAACATCGCCAGCCGCAACAGATTCGAGTAACTTCTGTAAAATTTCAGGTTCCATGAATTAATGATATCATCTCAGCTAAAACAACAATAGCAAAATTGGCTCGTAGTGAGGACTTTAGTCCGCATCCATGAAGGACTGAAGTCCTCACTACAAACCTTTCTCCTCAGAAAGAAGGACTAAAGTCCTCACTACGAACCTTTCTCCTCAGAAAGAAGGACTAAAGTCCTCACTACGAACCTTTCTCCTCAGAAAGAAGGACTAAAGTCCTCACTACGAACCAATCACTATTCTGTGATTTTCAGTTCGTACAAATTCCAGAAAGCACCTCCTATAGCACTATAGCGAATTCCCGAAAGGCGATCGCGCACCGCCTCAAAAGTCAGCGGATTCACCATATAAATAAAAGGCACTTGTTCCGCTATAATTTGCTGCGCATCCCCATAAAGTTCCTTGCGCTTCGCCTCATCAAGCTCTTGAGAAGCCTTCACGTAAAGGTCATCAATTTTTTGTTCCCAGTCGTACACTTCCCAACCCTTGATCGGCGGTTCTGTCCCTAACGGGCCCTGGTTGAAACTGTGTAAAGTCCCCTTAACAGACCAAATATTGTAGCCACTGTGCGGTTCCAAACCTCCGGTAAAACCACCGAGGTAAGTATCCCAATTTTTAGTCAAACGCAGCTTTTCCACATAAGTGTTAAAACTCAGGAACTGCGTATCAATTTCCATCCCCAGTTTGCCCAAATCTTGTTTAATTTGCGTTCCCATTTGTTCCCGCACTTTTTTCCCCGCAGCCATTAACAAAGTAAAGCGCACTTTGTTACCCTCAGTATCCAACAATTCGCCGTTACTATTATACTTGAAACCAGCACTCAGCAGCAACTGTTTCGACTTTTCCGGATCGTAACTGTAAGTTTTCAATCCCTGTTCTGGAGACAAGTAGAACGGACTTTGTGCCGGAATTGGGGAATGCAGGGGCGCGCCAAGTCCGCGATAGATATTGTTAGTCATGGCATCGCGGTTGATGCCGTAGGCGATCGCCTGCCGAAATTCCTTATTGGTAAACCAGCGAGACTTAACCGGGTCTACAAACGGCTGATTTTGAGGGTTGCGCCCCTTGTTCAGATTGAAACACATAAACACGCTGCCAGTATCCGGGCCGCCGTTAAATACCGTATATTTGCCGCGTTTTTCCTCGCGTTTCAGCAGCGGAAACACCTCCGGCTGCACGTCCAGAGTATCCAAATCGCCCGATCGAAAATTCAGCAGTTGAGTATCAGTATTTTCGATAATTTGCCAAACAATTTGCTGGATGTAAGGTTGACTATTTCCCTCAGTATCTTTGCGCCAAAAATACGGATTTCGTTCCAAAACAACCCGCTGATTGGGAGTATAACTTAGCATTCGGTATTGACCGTTACCGACAATTTTTTGAGGATCGGTATCCGTTCCCCAAGTAGACAAGAATTTAAGCTTACCGTTAGCCTCTGTATTGCTGATAGATTCCTGCAAAATATGAGCTGGTAGAATTGGGATTCCCCCAGCATATCTAATAAATGGAGCAAAAGGTTCTGCCACTGAAAATTCTACGCGGCGACTGTCAAGTTTTTTGAGTGTTGGGAATTGGCGGCTCATACCAACTCTCAGAGTATCTTTCAAACCGCTAGGAATTTTGTCATTGAAATAAATCTTTTCATAGCTGAAGATAATGTCATCAGTTGTCATCGGTTCGCCGTCAGACCATTTCAATCCTTCTCGCAGGTTGAAGACAATCTTTTTGCCATCCTTAGAAACTTCCCAGGACTCTGCTAAACCAGGTTCTAGCTTCGATGTCAGGCCGTTTTCGTTGATCAATCCCTCGTACATATAGCCAAAAACGCTGTATGCAGATTGATTTAGCGGGTAGTTGAAGGTAGACGGGCCACTGGGGGTGGGAACGACGAGTCTGTTTGTTAATTGCGATCGGGCGGGACGACAAGCAGATAGACTGATAGTGGCAATTACAGCCAGCAAAACAGCCAGCCAGCGGCGCTTTGAATGTAAAATAGGGAAAATTTTCATAATGATTTACTGTACCACCTGCGTGCAATTATGACTGAGATTGTAGCCAACCCAGAAAATTTTTAGTGACAGAGAAATACTTTGTAATCCCCGCCTCTCGCAAAACATCTTGAACTGCCGGTATGCCAAATTCTTTGAAATTACCGCTGAGAAATACTTTGGTTTCTGTGGAATGCGATCGGGCATGACTGAGGATACAGTGTAGAATCAAATTGTCTGTTGGGTCTTTTTCGATCAAAGTTGCGTTTAAGCTTGCTTCGATAATCTCTGGATTTAATGCAATCATTTCTGAATTTCGCGACATCAGACTTATCGCTTCCCGCAAGCGCGATTTAATTTCATCCATTCGATAGCGATAGTAAACTAATGACTCTTCTAAGTGAAAAGATAGAGATGTGGCGTATTCAGATGTCACATCTCGCTTTGTTTCGCTAACTTGACGACTTAGCTGTTCCTTAAAAGAGTTTTGCCGCTTCAACTCATCCTCTAAAGCTGACAAAGCCTCCATGTAACAAATGCTGGGTATTACCAACTGAACTGATGAGGACAAATCCCTGAGCAACATAATTGCTTCAGCCTCACGCCCTGTAGTAATACTCATCAAAAAGTTGGTCTCGATATATACGATTGCCACCTAATTCCACTCCTGATTTTGTTGTTCCACCTGCGAGTAATGGCAGCAAACCGATGGCTGCTATCTGCTCCGATGCTGGCGGAACTTCTGATTTCCAGTTATAATCTAAGTCATGCAGCCACGATTCAATCAGCCCCTCAATGGTACTTTCAAAGAGCCATTTACTGCCAAACGTAGGCAGATAATAGCGACATATTTCGCCGGTATTGAGAGTGCAAACAGGCTCCGATAAATTCACGCCATCCCATTTGAAAATCAAAATTTGTTCCGCGTCAATAAACATAGCATAGGGGATGATCGCGTTTCTTTCAGACACCTTAGCTAACACAGCTTTCAGCCAATCGATCGCGCGATCGATAATTTTCTGTTTTGCGGCTGCTTCTTGGGCTTGAATGATTTTAACCTCGATTAGCACGACTATGCGATCGTCCTTATCCAACGCGATCACATCCGCGTCTACAGGAAATTGTAACTCCCAGTTGTCAGTGTCCATGATTTCAGGCTTCCTAGCGATTTTGGATTAAACAATTGACTCCACAGTCAATTTTAGATGATAGAGTTCTATTTTTGGCCCAGCAAAACTACAGCATAGGCTGCAATTCCTTCCTCTCTCCCCACTGGGCCTAACTTTTCGTTAGTAGTAGCTTTGATGCCAATTTGGTCGGGTTTTAATTGTAGAACACCAGAAAGCCGATCGCGCATTTGCTCAATATGCGGTTTCAGCTTCGGACGTTCAGCCACCACCACCGAGTCAATATTGCCAATTTCCCAGCCTTTATCTAATATTAACTGATTGACTTGTGCCAGCAACACTAGACTGTCTGCACCTTTCCATTTCGGGTCAGTTGGCGGGAAATATAGGCCGATATCTCCCAAGCTGAGAGCTCCCAGCATCGCGTCCATAATCGCGTGGGTTAGTACGTCTGCGTCGCTGTGTCCTAATAAGCCTAATTCGTGGGGAATGTGTACGCCGCCGAGGATTAGGGGGCGTTCTGGAACTAAGCAGTGAATGTCGTAACCGTTACCGATGCGGATGTTCATTTCAAAAAGTAGATGTTTGGGGAATGCAGACAGTAGGAAATTATTGCACAGTTTGTCTGGGGATAAGTGAGTTTTTTGGGCGATCGACCTTTTTTACTTTTGGGCAGATATTGGAGGAATGCGATCGGCTGTTAAAATTACTACTTTCCCATCTTGCCAAACAGCAATAGATTCACCTAATTTGCGATGTCTTTCTATAGCTGCGGCAACGGCAGCTTTCACTCCCGCATCAATCTTTGTAGATAAAAAATGTCTGGGTTTTGATTCGTTCATTTTATCTTTGATTTATTTGATTCCAGATTTCCCTATTATAGATGATCTGTTCTCCCTCGATACTTCCTTCTGTCACTAACTCGGGAGTTTCGTTAGAGTTATTATAGATAATCCAATTGTCGCACAAAGGCAAATACAGAGCGAGCAAGTTTTGCATTCCTCTGTCAGAGCGACGGCGGATGACATCTTCTGGGATGGAATGGCCGCCGCTAGCTACCCGGCTGGCTACTCTTGCTATGGCTAGTTCGGGCGATCGCAACCAAAAGTAAATTAAGTTAATTGTATAACCTTTGATTTTACAACTTCTGAGGAAAGCTGCAAAGCTGCGGGCCGCCAGAGTAGTCTCAAAAGCAAAATCAGTTCCAGAATTAGACAGGGTTTGCAGTCTTTTTAGCATGATTCGTCCTGCGGAAATGGCTACAGATTCGGGATTGAATGGCGAAAGAGCAGCCGCGATCGCATCAGCATTGACATATTCAAAACAGTCCAGAAAGTTAGGTAATAAACTCATTGATGAAGTGGTTTTCCCGGAACCGTTAGCGCCGCCAATTATGTAAACATTTGGCATAAATTTAATTATCCATACTTTCTTGAAATCATCTCAACATTAAAACCATCTGCGTTAATCCGTGTTAATCTGCCTTTCATCTGCGGTCAATCTATCAATTAAAGATTTATGCAATGCAAGCCATCAACCAACCGGAATCAAATCCGCATAGGAACTCAACAACTCATCGCCAGTCAAACTATCGGTTTCCTGCTGCGGACTCCAAAGCAACTCAAAAACCAGCAAACTCTCAGCAGGAGTCGCCGCCGCTCGCTCTAATGCTGCTTTCAATTCCCCAATATCGCGAATGTCTCCAAACAGCGATTTAGTATCGTCGGTGCCAATCAAAAACGTCACTACAATATACTCTCCAGGCTCTCGATTGCCATCACTGACAGACTCTTGGCCGCGGATGTCGCCGTTAACGATACTCAGAGTTTCTACACTTAACTTGCTGCGTTCTTGAATCGAGATTTGATTGAATATTTGCGCCGCTTCCTCCCGACTCGCAACTGTTTGGGAATCGGCAGAAAAGTGAGTCCAACTTTCTGGCGATCGCAAAACAATCAAAATAGCTTCTTGCAAAAACTCTGCCCTGGTTGTCGCACTTTCTACGTCGAACTTTAACGCCAATTCAGTTAGCTGACTTTGAACTTCGCGAGCTTCTGCTAACATTGCGACTTGTAACTTGCTGACAGCAAAAAGGCCGGCTTTAAGTTTATCTCCAGACTTTTGTCGATAATAGTAAATACAGTAAGCTATTAACGCTACACCCGCTCCCGAAACAAACAGCCACAACCAAAACCATCCCCCATCCTGAGATAAAGATGGCGAAATCGTATCGTTGCCATAATTATTTTTAGGGGTAATTGGTGCTAGATTAACGGCCGGCTGTTGCTCATAACGGATATTTGGCTGACGCTTACCGGGATTGTCAGAAGATGGCGAAATCGTATCGTTGCCAGAATTCTTTTTAGTGGTAACTGGTGCTGGATTAACGGTAGGCTGTTGCTCATCACGGATATTTGGCTCACTGTTACCGGGATTGTCAGAAGATGGCGAACTCCTATCTTTGCCAGAATTCTTTTTAGTGGTAATTGGTGCTGGATTAACGGCAGGCTTTTGCTCATAACGGATATTTGGCTGACGCTTACCGGGAGTGTCTAAAGATGGCCAATTCCTAGGGGGTGGCCAATTATTTTTAGGGGTAACTCGTGGTAAGATTCTTGCGGGCTGTGGATTATAACGGGTTTTTGGCTGACTTTTACCGGGATTGGAAGGCAATGAAGAACGTGGTACTAACTTATCGGTCTTATCGGTGCGCCGCGGTATAATTACAGTTTTATTCTTTCCCTCATATCGGGGAATCCGAGTTTTAGGTGCAACGACAGGTGCAGGTGAAGCCGGCTTTTCAAAAGAGCCACTGCGAACTCTTCCCCAGTTTTTCCACTGGTGCTGGGACGACTGGGACTGGAACTAGAAGAACTGTCCGATGGGCTTTTGCTGGGGCTGCTGGAATTAGAAGAACTCGAAGAACTCGAAGAACTCGAAGAACTCGAAGAACTAGGCGAGGTATTGCTAGAACGGCGGTCAATGGAACTAGAAGAACTGGATCGCCCGCCACTACTTCCGTCGCTTTCTCCGCTGCTTCTGGCCAAAGCTTCCCGGTTAATATTTAACCATTTGCCGCCGCTGCCAGGACTTAAATTGACAGTAACTTCAGCGGCGAGCAAAAAGCCGATCGCCCAACAGCACAAAAGTTGATTTTTTAGCATAAATTTGTCTGCGAAAAATACAGTGTTAAATCAAGACGGTTAACAGCCAACAGCCCACAGTCCACCATTAATTAATCCGCTAGCAAATCCGGGCGGCGCGATCGAGTTCTGGCAATTTGCTGTTGCTTGCGCCAGCGAGCAATTTCTGCGTGATTACCAGACAACAACACGTCGGGCACCTTCAATCCCCGAAAATCGGCCGGCCGAGTGTACTGCGGATAGTCCAAAAGTCCGTCCTCAAAACTCTCAAACTTCAGCGAATCTTCCTTCGCAACAGTTCCGCGCAGCAATCGCAAAACCCCATTAATCAAAGCCAAAGCCGGAATTTCGCCGCCAGTGAGTACAAAATCGCCCAGAGATACTTCGCGAGTGACTAAGTGCAGGACTCGATCGTCCACACCCTCATAATGACCGCAGATTAACACCAACTGATCGCATTCCGTCGCGAATTCCCGAAACATCGGCTGCTGCATCGGTTCCCCTTGCGGAGTCAGCAAAATCACCTCCCGCCTCGGCAAAATCGGCAGCGACTCCACCGCCGCAAAAATCGGTTCCGGCTTCATCAGCATCCCCACTCCACCTCCGTAAGGCTCGTCATCGACTCGATGGTGCTTGTCTGTGGTAAAATTGCGGGGATTGACAAAATTTACCTCAGCAATATTTTTAGCTAAGGCTTTGCCCATCAGTCCAGACTCCAAGGGAGCCCGGAAAAAATCTGGAAACAGGGTAACAACGTCAAATCGCACAATAATTAGAATTTATTAATACATCACCTCTAGTTTGACCGCTAGAGGGAGATCGGTTTTCGGTAATTGCTTTATTTTTGATAATTTCTTATAATTTTTAAGCATTTTGGCAATTTAAATTCTCTTCCTTTGTCTGCGGGCCGGTATTATTATACAAAAACAATCTGTTCTCACAGGCGGCGGCTGCGAAAGTAAACTCGCCCCCAAACAACTGAGGGATTGCGCGCCGGACACGATCGCACCTGACTCTCCCCAAAAATATTCACTGTTAAAAAGCCCCATTGTATCTACAGCCACGGCAAAATTAAATTTCACATCCACCAGAGGAAGAAACACCATGCAGCAGTTGACATCTCAAGCCCTTGAACACAATCTTCCCCACCGCCCAAAAACCTCAATTATGGTCATCGGGGGGGCCGAAGACAAAGTTCACGGGCGAGAGATTCTGAATACCTTTTTTTGCCGTTCTGGGGGTACAAACGCTCGGCTGGCGATCGTGCCCTGCGCTTCGCGAGATCCCGAAGGAATTAGCAACCGCTACCGCGCGATATTTGACGAAATGGGCGTTAGCGCTGTCAAAGTAGTTGATATCCGCGAACGCGAACAAGCCGAAAACCCCGTCTGGAAAGATTATTTAGAAGACTGTACGGGCGTATTCATCACAGGTGGCGACCAACTGCGACTCTGCGGACTGCTGGCGGACACCCCGCTAATGGAGAAAATTCGCAAAGAAGCTCTCGAAGGCAAGATTACCCTCGCCGGCACTAGCGCGGGTGCTGCGGTGATGGGATATCACATGATTGCAGGCGGCGGGAGTGGTGCGTCACCGAACCGCTCTTTAGTAGACATGGCAAACGGACTTAACATTATTCCAGAGATCATCGTAGACCAGCATTTTCACAACCGCAACCGCATGGCTCGCTTGCTGTCGGCTGTGGCTTCTCATCCCGATCGGCTCGCTATTGGTATTGATGAAGACACCTGCGCTTTGTTTGAGGGAGACGATACTATGAAAGTTCTCGGTAAAGGCACTGTAACTATTGTTGATTCTAGGGAAAACTTTTATACCAATGAGTCTCTAATAGGAGCGACAGAACCCTTAAGTCTGTTCAATATGCGCTTGCACGTCTTGTGTCACGGAGATTGCTACAATATGCCCCAAGGCAAACCGATGCCATTGGCAGCCTGTTCCGAGTCTGACTGGCTCACGGAATGTCGCACAGCCAACTAACGTAGAACATTAGAGTCATTGAGAAGGCAGAAATTATGCGGCATTCCGGCCGAATAATGGATACGACAAAAGGATATATTCCGAAACAGCCACAGGCTGACGCCAGAAGGTAGAATTACAGAAAATTCTACCTTCTGAATTCTAGTTTATTTCTGCTGGGCGACCAAAGCACAGGGGATTTAAGCCCCCACCTTTAGGTGGATTGTTTTTAGGCTGGGGCTTAAATCCCCTGCCTAAAAACTTCGCACTCAACTGTCAACTGTCAACTGTCAACTGTCAACTGTTAACTGTACTTCTGTTTAGCCGATCGCTGGGATATTAATTTTCAACGCTGGCGGCTCATAACTGGAAATTCAATGCCAAACTGTTCGCTGCGAACAGTCGATCGAGCAATCAAGCTCCAAATTGAATAAATGCTCCAATTACCTATAAGATTTCGCGCCCCATACCCCTATAACTGCCATGAAAATACTTAAAATCCAGACCTTACGCGGCCCCAACTACTGGAGCATCCGACGCAACAAACTCGTACTCATGCGTCTGGATTTAGAAGAGTTGGCAGATAAAACCACAGCGCAAATTCCTGGATTCTACGAAGGATTGATTGCCGCGCTGCCGAGTTTGGACGACCATTTCTGTTCTCCCGGCCATCGGGGAGGCTTCCTGCAACGCGTCCGAGAAGGCACAATGATGGGACACGTAATCGAACACGTAGCCCTAGAACTTCAGCAAATGGCAGGAATGCCGGTCGGGTTCGGTCGCACCCGCGAGACGGCGACCCCCGGCACTTACCAAGTAGTAATCGAGTATCAAAACGAACAAGCAGGTCGCTATGCAACCCGCGCGGGTGTGCGGATGTGCCAAAGCATTGCCGATACTGGCTCTTATCCAGCAGCAGAATTAGTCCAAGATTTGAGAGACCTCAAAGAGTTTGCTTTGTCGGCAGCCCTCGGGCCGAGCACGGAAACACTGATTAAGGAAGCAGAAGCGCGCGGCATTCCCTGGATACCTTTGAGCGCTCGGTTTATGATTCAACTCGGTTACGGGGTTCACCAAAAGCGGATTCAGGCAACTCTGAGCAACCGCACGGGAGTTTTGGGAGTAGAACTAGCCTGCGATAAGGAAGGTACTAAAAATATCCTCGGCGCGGCGGGCGTGCCGGTGCCGAGAGGGACGGTGATTAATTATATGGACGAACTGCGCGGGGCGATCGAAGATGTCGGCGGTTTTCCGATCGTCCTTAAACCGCTAGATGGCAACCACGGCCGTGGAATTACGATCGACATCAACTCCTGGGAAGTAGCAGAAGAAGCCTACGACTTAGCCAGCGCCGCCTCGAAAACCAAAAATGTGATTGTTGAGCGCTATTACACCGGCCGTGACCACAGAGTATTAGTCGTCAACGGACAAGTGGTAGCAGTCGCAGAACGAGTTCCCGCTAACGTTGTGGGCAATGGTAGGGATACAGTAGAACAGCTCGTTGAAGAAGTAAACCGCGATCCGCAACGGGGAGACGGACACGACAATGTGCTCACCAGAATTACGATCGACAAATTGACCCTCGATTTGCTGCAAAAACAAGGCTATGCGATGGACTCCGTATTGCCCGCCGGCAAAAGAGTCTTCTTGCGCGCGACAGCCAACTTGAGTACCGGTGGCATTGCAGTCGATCGTACCGACGAAATCCACCCCGAAAACGTCTGGCTATTTTCCCGAGTCGCCAAAATCATCGGTTTGGACATCGCCGGCATTGACGTAGTAACAGACGATATTTCTGTTCCCCTGCGCGATACGAACGGAGTCATCGTCGAAGTCAACGCAGCACCGGGTTTCAGAATGCACGTCGCGCCGAGTCAGGGTTTGCCCCGCAACGTCGCCGGCGCAGTCTTCGATATGCTATTCCCATCGCCTCAACCCAGCCGAGTGCCGATTTTAGCGGTGACGGGAACCAACGGCAAAACTACAACCACTCGCCTGCTGGCTCACATCGTCAAGCAAACTGGTCAAATTACCGGCTACACGACTACCGACGGCACTTACATCGGCGATTATTTGGTCAATAGCGGAGATAATACTGGGCCCCAGAGTGCTCAGTTGATTTTGTCCGATCCGACGGTGGAAGTGGCGGTGCTGGAAACGGCTAGAGGTGGAATTTTGCGATCGGGCTTGGGCTTCGATCAGTGCGATGTCGGCGTAGTCTTGAACGTCGCAGCCGATCACTTGGGCATCGGCGATATCGAAACCGTGGAACAACTAGCCAAACTCAAGAGCGTTCTCGTCGAGTCAGTAATGCCCAAAGGCTATGCAGTTTTGAATGCAGACGACCCGTTGGTAGCACAAATGGCGCAGCGTGTCAAGGCTCAAATTGCATATTTCTCGATGCACCCGGACAACGAATTGGTTGCCAAACATACCGCTGCGGGCGGGCTGGCTGCGATTTACGAAAATGGCTATTTGTCAATCTTAAAAGGCGATTGGACGCTGAGAATTGAGCAGGCTGTGAACGTGCCGCTGACAATGGGCGCGCGCGCGCCGTTTATGATTGCTAATGCTTTAGCGGCTTGTTTGGCGGCCTTTGCCCAAGGAGTGAAAATAGAGGACATCCGGGCAGCTTTGTCAAGCTTCCAAGCATCGGTTGGTCAAACTCCCGGACGGATGAACTTGTTTAATTTGGGTAGCTATCACGCTTTGCTGGACTACGCCCACAACCCCCACAGCTACAAAGCTTTGGGCTGTTTCGTGCAGAATTGGCAGGGAATGCGGATCGGGGTAGTTGGTGCGCCAGGGGATAGACGAGATGAAGATTTTGTGACGCTGGGCAAACTTTCGGCCGATATGTTCGATCGTATTATTGTCAAAGAAGATATTGACAGACGTGGGCGAGAACCCGGTGTGGTGGCCAAGTTAATTTGCCAAGGAATTGCAGAGGCGATCGCTGCACGCACCCCCGACAAATCCAAAGTTCAATACGAGTTGATTCTCGACGAAACAATTGCTGTTAACAAAGCTTTAGACGAAGCACCGACGGGCAGTTTGGTGGTGATTTTACCTGAAGGCGTCACGAAAGCTTTGAGTTTAATTGAAGCCCGGAAGCCGATTCAGGAATCTGTGGTAAATGCTGCTATTGTCGATCGCATTTCTGAATCGCAGAATAGTTTAAAACCGACAGTGGTAAATCAAGGTTAAATTCTGAAGTCTCATTGAATTAATAGGTTGGGTTTAACGCAATTAAACCCAACCTATTTGTTTTAGGAATATTGCTTCACGACTATTAGCAACTTCGAGCCAACCGACCATCGCATCTTTTAAATTAATTATTACTTCTTCTATCGTGTCCCCTTCAGTTATGCAGCCGGGAAGCGCTGGAACTTCTGCCCAATAGCCACCTTCTTCTGCGGGATGTACGATCGCTCTAATTTTCATATATTTATTGAGGTATTAGTCAAGCATATTATAGCAACTATCAATCAATTACAGTTCGGTTAATGCTATTCGTGAGTAGTTGAGTTTTTAGGGGCGATTCCCTAGGGGATAGCTGAGCGCGCGTACTTTGAATTTGGGATTGCGATCGATTATTTTGATTAAAACTCTTGTGGGGTGGGCTTCCAGCCCGCCCAAAGCCACAAACTAAATACAGTACAGCTTATCTCCCAGCCACATCTAGACATCTATTTCCAAGGGAAACCCGGTATCACTTCATCTATTTCAGCCATAATTTGCATTGTCTCTTTCAAAGCAACCACGACGCGCTGATAGTGCAATACATCATCAAAAGATAAACTTCGGCTGGCTTTTTTGCGGTCTTTTAGCCATTTATCCAATACTTGATATCCGCCCACTTTAAACGCCCACACTTCAGGATAAATACCTTCAAAGTATTGTTGTTTGTTAATATAAACTCGCCGTTCAGATTCCTTGTAAGTAACTTCACTAACAGCATTATCGCCACTCACAGGATATTTAGTAATGACTTTATTTAATTTTTTTGATTTCATCAAGTGGAGTGCTACCAATTCCTCACCTTTTTTAGCTAATGCTGTGAAAATTTCCTTGTCGCGAGTTAAGGGTAAGCGGGGAAAGTCTATTTTCAGGAATTCTGCATAACGCTGGCGGTAGGTAGGACTATGAAAGACAGAATATGCGTAATAAAAGATTGCTTCAGGAGTTGGTGTATAGCCGAGTTTTTCGCGAATCGCCATCAAAAAGTTTTGAGATAGATTGGGAGTGCGATCGGTGAAGAAATTACCCTGATCGTTTTGAGTATCGGGATAAAGGTAGAGAGAAAATAAGTAGTTAACTTCTTTGATAGATACTGTATGATGTTGAATAATTTGTTCAGTACAAAATAAATGAGTCCATTCTTCTATTTCAACGGAACGTGTAGTAGCTAGAGCCAAGTTATCTCCTTGGAGAACGTGACGCATTACTTCAAAGCGAGGCATACACAGAAAGCCTCTCGTCTTTCCTGTATAGTAGGTGTAGCGTTTGTCAAAAGGACGGTATAAGATAGGGACAATCTTAGAATCGTCAAGGTTATTGCTGCGTAAATCATCTTGAGCAAGTGACACTTTCCAATCTCGCGCATCTTTCCCCAGATCGTATTTATTACGAGCTTCCTCAACAGGAAGTGATACAAAATCTTTAATTGTATCTTTTACTTCCTCACCTGAAAATTTGATAGTTAGGGAATCCCTAGCAGTTACAATACCAACAGAGTGAACAGGCATGATGTCTGTTATTTTCCAGCCTTCGTTATACTCAGTAAGTAAATCGCGATTTTGCGGAACTAATAAATAGAAAGGTGATTGAGGCTGAAAGTTTGTCCATTCAATTGAATCAATATCGAGCAAATTTAAAGCTTCATATTTAGAAGTTCGACTACCCCACAATTCCCCATGATGAACTTTTGCAGGAGTAGACTTACCAGGCTCTTTAATAAAAATACCAATACTCACTCCCTGCTGAATATCAAACACATTTTGGTCGGGCGAACCATCAGGAGAAACTTCTTTCTTTTTAGAATTACCGTGCAAATCTAAAACATAGATATCCGTGAAAGTCTGCATCAAATTTTGACGCATTCCCCGAAACGTGGGATTATCCAGATAGCCGTGATTAGTCACAAAAGCCAACACACCAAACCCAGTTTGACTAATGCGCCACTGTCCGAAACGAATAAATTTTACATAATCATCTTGCAGCCATTTAGGATTGCGCTCATTGAGCGGGACACCATCAACATAATAGTAATCTTTGACTAATCCTGCTATCCATTCACTTTTATTAGCAGAATGTCCAGAATAAGGCGGATTTCCCAACACAACCATTACCGGAAAATCCCGCTTAATTGCTGAAGCTTCATTAGCTTCTTGTGCCACAAATTGAGCAAACAAAACCTCCGATTGTTTCAAAGCTTCATCTAAAGTATTCGTAAGATAAACTCCTAAACGCTGCTTACTGCTAAACTCATAGCCGAGGTTTTGCAGTTGTAAACCGAGTTTGAGATGGGCGATCGCATAGGGAGCCATTAACAACTCAAAACCAAACAATCGGTTTAACAAATTCTCCTGCACGTATTGATTCCAACTCCCAGATATTCCCATATCTTCCAGATTTTGATAAATGCGATCGACAACTCCGTAAAGGAAAGTACCCGTACCCGTTGCCGGATCTAAAATTTGCACTCGCGGCTTTTGCGTGTCTGGATTTTTTGTATTGTCGGCTAATCCTAAAGGCAAATTAAAACAATTTTTTAGGATAGAATCGACAGAGCGAACAATAAATGATACGACGGGTTCAGGAGTGTAGTAAACGCCGCGACTTTTCCGCAAAGCTGGATTGTAAGCTGCTAGAAACGTTTCGTAAAAATGAACGACTGGATCGGATTGGCGAGTGCGACGACCAAAGTTTTCGAGAATAACAGTCATGTCAACTCGCCCTAGTAGCTCGACTAAATCATCTATTGCCCAGTTGATTGAACCGAGTAAATCTGTTTCGATAATGCTGTTAAATAACCGTCGTAAAAACGGATTAGTGGCTGGGATGTATGTGCCCGCTGTCCGGCGATCGAAAATTTGATTGCCGGGATTTTGAGCGTGACCAACTCGCGCTGCAAATAAACCATAGGAAATAGTTTGAGCGTACATATCTGCAAATGCCGTATCGTCGAGATCGGGCAGCAGTATTTCATTAAAACCGCGTTTTAGTTGATGCAATTCTCCGCTTTCATTTTCTATTTGCAAAGCTGATTCTGTAGCGAGTCGAATTGATTTGGTTAATCGCGCCATCTGTTTTGCTAAGTCTTCTGGACTGTTAATTGCAGCAGCGCTGTAGTTAAGAAATCCTTCGATTAACTCAATGGTTTTGTCAGGGTTGCAGAGTGTAATTTCGTTGCCTGTTCTTTGGGCTAAAACTGCGGCTAATCTGACTTTGCCCTCAACATACCAGCGAAACTCTAGATAATTGGTTAGAATTAAGTTACCGTTTAGAGATTCTCGATATCGCTGAAGCTGTTCTGTTTTTTCAACGGGATTCAAATCTAATCCAACATCCTTAGCTTCCACATAACCGACGAGCAAATCGCGCCGTCTGATGGTAAAATCGGGAACGCCTGCTTTATTACCTTTTTCTTCTATGATTGCTTCGAGACTAGCAGCTTGGTTGTCGAGTAAATTCTTGATTGTTGGGTAATGGGTGCGCTCGCTGCCCCGCTGGAGATTGTTCTGAATTGACTGGATGTAGGTATCAAAACGCATTGGCTTCGTCGTTAACGGTATTGATAATTATATAACGGTAAGTGCGGCGCGATCGCCCTTCCAACCACCAATCTAACTAAATTGCGTGTATACGCAAGCGTGGCTTCCCATCAGGGTAGCGCAGGTATCGAGTAGAGAATCGCCTATAATAGAGTCAAAGCCCCTCTAATTTAACACAGGGATTTATCTTATGACTATAGCTAAGGAAGTTGTACATCATAGCAGTAGCAACAATAATGGCTCGGATTTTACTATCACTCTCAAACGTCTCGTCGAACTTTATGAAGGAGATGATGATGAAGATGAATACGGCACCTTAAAACCCAGCGATCGCGCTTTTAAAGCAGCAGTTAATTTGGTTATAGAAGCACATTCTCTGATGGGAATAACATTTCCCAAAGCATCAGCTTGTACTGACCATCAAGGCGGGGTTAGCCTAACTTGGACAAGTATACAGCCAGCTCGTAAAGTCCGCTTATTTTGTCCCTTTACTGACGAACAGTCAATTCGCATTTATCATCGCCAAGATGATGAACACGGTTCAGAAAACTTAATCTCCGCAGCAACGTTAGTCGATCGGCTAAACTGGTTTAATCGAGTATGAATGAACAACCTTCAGGCAGTGAGACCGATTTTAAACCACTACTTAACAGTGAAAACGTCTATCGAGCATTGCTTCGGAAACAGTGGATTAATGAAGATACTGGATTAGTTGAATCTGAAGCTTACTACTTGCGTCAAGATAAAAATGAACGAGGTCTTTCTGTGAACATTGCTAGTGTTTTTACTGCCGAACAATGTGCTGCAAGCTTCAAAAAGTGTTATGGAGTTGCTCGACTGGAAGTAGCAAGCATCCGCGAGTTAGGCTTAGATGTAATTCCTGATTCCATATCTCACGCTGAAATAATACATCTACCTTACGCTGAAGACGATCCTGAACAAGCTGATTTTCTTGCTGATTCTTTGGCACAACAGTCTCAGATTGTGTGGCTGCGTCAGTAAGTCAAAAGCATCAAACAAAGCGATCGCTTCTACAAATATAACCAAAAGCGATCGCCCTTCCAACCACCAATCTAACTAAAGTGCGTGTATACGCAAGCGTGGCTTCCCATCAGGGTAGCGCAGGTATCGAGTAGAGAATCGCCTATAATAGAGTCAAAACCCCTAATCTCCGCAACGACAAAAGATGTTACAAAGAGCCAGGGAATGGGGAAATAGTCTCGCTAAATGTCCTGACTGTGATTTCCCTACCTAAATCCTGAGCTAATAAATCGATACCGTTAATAACTCGATCTGGTTCTGCAATACTTAAAATATCATAGCATTTTTATCGATAATCGGGACGGTATTGGAAATACTCAATCGCTCTATTCAGCGGTTCCATAACTTGATAAGCTGCTTCAGCTTTGTCGATCGCCTTTTGGGGCATCGGACTTGCCAACCTTTGGATTGCCAAATCGATTAAATCTCTAGAGTTTACGCGATCGCTCGGCCATCGATCGGCATTTGCTAACAGCTTTTCTGCTATACTATCAACTTGATTCAAGCAAGGAACAGGCGACCAACTAGGATAACTTGGTTCATCAAAATGAATTCGCCCTTCACAAACCATCTCGAATTTAATTGTCATACCATCAACAATAACTGGAAATCTAATACCATACTGGTTTGATTGAATATCGTTCGGTAGAACAATACCATCGCGATTAGCAAAAATCACATCATAGCCTGCTGCCGCCACTTTTCGGCGCAGGAGATTGTAGCCACCATCCATCGGACACATAAAGTCAATATCCTGACTTAACCGATATTCTCCATGTTCCATACTTACCAGAGTTCCGCCGCCAAAATAAGCGCGACATTCCTGTAAAAACTCGACATTCAAGTGGCTGAGTACAGTTAATATTTTTTGATGAATTTCGCGTTTAAACATTGGTTGAGAATTTACCGATTTTTCATTTTTTGGGGACTGACTAACATTTCCCAGTTCCGCTACCAACCAGGATTGATAGTGTTGGCTAATTTGTTGAATAAAAGCCAGTTCCTCAGAGTCAGGTTGTCCCAATACTCCCCAATAATGCCAGCCTGATTCGTAGCGGTATAGCATTTCCTGGAAACTCAGATTATGGACATTAGCAACTTGCCAGCAGATAGCCTGAAGAAATGGTAATTCTGCGGGGATTTTAAATACGGTTGCTAGTTCATTATCGTTCATCTTATTTCCCAAACTCCTTATCTATTTCATCTGCAAATATTCGGAATTATTCATCTCTCTATCATCTCTTCCTCTGTGTTCTCTGCGTACTCTGTGGTTAAATAATTCCGATCCAAATCAGAATTGATATTACCCCTTAACTACCGCCCACTGAGTAATCGGTGCCAGCGGTTTCCAACCCTGAAAAGAGCCGATCGCACCAACACGCTGAATCCCAATTCTAATCAATTCGCCACCGTGCAAAGAATGCCATTGCAGCACCGTAAGTTCGCTTTCAACAGTCACCGCATTTACCACCAAACGGCCGCCTTCACCTAAAGCATTCCAACAAGTTTCTAACAAAGCCTCAGCAGTGACACCGCCGCCGATGAAAATAGCATCCGGTGGCGGCAAATTTGCCAAAGCTTCCGGTGCGTCTCCGGCCACGATTTTGAGTTCGGGAACACCCAAATTAGAGGCATTTTCAGCAATGTATTCCAGTCTAGTTGGATGGCGTTCGATCGCGATCGCCCGACAACTCCGATGACTCCGCATCCACTCGATCGCGATCGAGCCGCAGCCAGCGCCCACATCCCACAGCAACTCCCCCGGAATCGGCGCTAACGCAGACAGAGTAACGGCTCGAACCTCCCGTTTAGTCAACTGTCCATCGTGGCGATAGGCTGCATCCGGTAAACCCGAAGTGCGGGGAAGCAGCAGAGTTTCGCGATCGGCTGCAACGGCAATGGCGATCGTATTCAAATCATCCAAATCCGGCATATTCCAAGCTGCTGCAACCCCCTCGATCCGCCGTTCCGCCTCCCCAGACATCCGCTCGAACACAGTCATAAAACTGCCACCAAACCCCCGCTGTGTCAACATTTGGGCTACAAGAGCGGGCGTATGTCGATCGGCACTCAACACCAGCAAGCGTGCACCGGGATAGAAAGCAAGGGCGATCGATGAAACTGGGCGATTTGTTAAACTGAAAGTCTCAACATCCGCCAGCGCCCAGCCCAAACGCGCGCAAGCCAGACTAAAAGCCGATGCTGCGGGAATCACAATCATTTCCGAAATCGGAATTTGGCGCGATAGCGTGACACCAATCCCGTGACACATCGGATCGCCGCTTGCTAGCACGCAGACAGATTCTCCGCGCCTGCGGATGATGTCGTCAATGGTTTTTTGCAGGGGTGAAGCCCAAACTAATTTTTCGCGGGTGTCGTCGGTTGGTAGCATTGCGAGGTGGCGCGCGCCCCCGACAATGATTTTAGATCGATCGAGCAACGAAAGGGCGATCGGGCTCAATCCCGAAAGTCCGTCTTCGCCAATTCCCACCACCGAAAGCCATTTTTGCATTGCGCCAAGGTAATTACGATTTATCAATTCTCAAGAATAATATGAGATTGCTATTTTATTGAGAGAGACTAGACTTGAATTACATCAATTTGCGATCGATCGCAGATGAAAGGCAGATCAACATTGATTAACGCAGATGAATTGTCAAAATAAATCAATCTTGTTTATCCGCCAGATTGGGATGTTCGGATTCAGCCAGAAGTTGCAACTGTGCGCGTGGGCGATCGCATTACCTTTGACATGATCGCCTCTGATTCCCAAGGCAAATTACTGCCTCCGGTATCTTTTATCTTTTGGATTTCGGACTCCCGACTATCAGCAATATCAGCCTAATGCGCCAACCAAACCTCCCAATCCGACACCGTTACTCGATCGCACTTTTCATCATATAGGTACGCAACCGGGCACATTTAGAGCGCTGCGATCGGGAACTGTGACGATAACAGGGAAAATGGGCGATCGGGTGAGGCAAGCCAAATTAACTATTAAATAAAACAGAAACTCGACAGCAACGAGTAATATCATTTACGATCGGTCAAATTCACCAACCTGTTTTTGACCAATAGATGTAATTGCTAAAACTAAAACACTCAAAGTAATCCCTAAAATGGCATAACTAGGTAGTAAAAAAACAGTTACTTTCAACAAATAAGGCAATTCCCCACCCTTCCAGTTCCAGCGCTTGCCGAAAAACCCCAACAACCCGCCATAAATCACTGCGGTTTGCATCAAAAGACAGCAAACTCCCAATAACCAAATAGACATTCTTTTGCCAGAAAAGACACAATATTTAATCTGAAAATACAAGTCGTTGAGCAAAAAGACTACCGCCGATGCTAGCATCACAGAACTCGTTGGCTGAGAATAGTTGATTCCAATACTCAAACAGGAAACTAACACCATTTCAGATAAATCAATATTTTTTGACCAAGCAGTGCGAGATTGTTTTCTATAAAAATACCAACTGACTAAACCAACTAACAGTACAATAATTAAGTCAGAGAATAGCTTAGCCACAAATGGACTATCGGGAAAAAATCTCGGTCCCATAACTCTTAAATCAATGCGACTCATCGAAATATAAGGATTATTCGATGGATCGTTCAGCCAGAGTGGAAATCCACTAATAGAATCTTGTAGAAACCCTGTTACAGAATTACCCGATATAGCCAAACCAGTCAGTGCTAGACAAATCGCCGTAATTATCGATACAAAAACTAGATAAAACCGTTTTTTTATCAAAAAATAGGGAATAAATAATATAACTAATGTCGGTTTAAACAGAGCAATTCCTAATAAAATTCCTGCGGGTAAATCCAGATTGTTTCGAGCTAAGATAAACATCCATAACAGCAGAACAGCAATAAAAGTTGCCACATTGCCGACTTGTAGATCGAAGACAAAACCATAGAGAAATACCACTGATATACTGCAAATAGTCCTAAAAGCTCGTGACTTCCACTCTAACAGGATATTCGCTCCCCATAAAACAACGCCTGTGGCAATAAGGTGCAGTACAATCCAAAAGTTGAATGCAGCCTTCATCGGAAAATAACCAAGAAACCAGATCAGAGGAATGACATTAGGTGGATAAACAAAAGATGGAATTAACCCACACACATTGGTGATGCTACAGAAACCTTTGTTAAATATTTTGAAATTAAAAGGACTCAAATGCTGATGAGCTAATTTACTCGCCACATAAAACCACTTAAAATCCCAGTAAGGCGGATCGGATCGATGAGTCAAATCGTAAACCAACCAACCTGCATAACACAGGAATCTGGTGAGAATTAATACAAGCACTGCTTGGCAAATAAAGTTAACGATAGGTTGAGCAAAAAAATGACTCAACTTTTGGATAAAAGGATGTTTGAAAAACAAAAAATCTTGCCATGCTTTTCCGTCGTGGTCTAATCGCAAATTACGATTTAGCAAGAAAGCGATTGTAATGATAACAAACAAATTCCACAATCCAAAACTAATCATACAAAATATTCTCAACTAAAAAACCGCATTCAAACCTACAATATAGACTCCTATTCCCCATCTCTACCTAACTCTCTGTTCCCTCTTCTCTCTGCGTCCTCTGCGCCCTCTGCGGTAAAAAAAATCTTCAGTGTCACACCCAAGCATTTGCGTTACCCTAGTAAATTAAAGCTCTCCCAACAAAATTCATGCTTCTTGCCCGCATCCAAGAACTAGCCACCACCCTCGCCCCCCGCTTAATCGAAATTCGCCGCCACATCCACTCGCACCCCGAACTCAGCGGCCAAGAATATCAAACCGCCGCCTATGTAGCCGGTGTTCTGGCTTCCAGCGGAGTCCGCGCCACGGAAGGAATCGGCAAAACCGGAGTCCTCGGCGAACTCAAAGTTAACAGCAGCGAGTCCCGGTGGCTGGCAATTCGCACCGATATGGACGCTTTGCCAATTCAAGAACGCACTAACTTAGAATTTTCCTCCCGCAACGAGGGAGTGATGCACGCCTGTGGCCACGATATCCACACTACGGTCGGTTTGGGCGCAGCGATGATATTGTCTGAGTTAAAAGAAAAATTTTCTGGTAACGTCCGTTTCTTGTTTCAGCCGGCGGAAGAGATTGCTCAAGGTGCTCGCTGGATGATTCAAGATGGGGCGATGCAAGATGTTGATGCCATCCTCGGATTGCACGTTTTTCCGACGATTCCGGGCGGTTGTATCGGTATCCGCCACGGGGCACTGACGGCGGCGGCGGATGACCTAGAATTGATTGTGATGGGCGAATCTGGGCACGGTGCGCGCCCCCACGAGGCGATCGATGCAATTTGGATTGCTTCTCAGATAATTACCAGTTTGCAGCAGGCAATTAGCCGCACGCAAAATCCTTTGAGGCCTGTGGTTTTGACGATCGGGCAAATTAGCGGCGGACGTGCACCGAATGTGATTGCCGATCGAGTAAAATTATTGGGAACCGTGCGATCGCTCCATCCCGAAACCCACGAAAAACTACCCGCTTGGATCGAACAAATTGTTTCCAGCGTCTGCGCGACTTACGGCGCTAAATACGAACTCACCTACAAGCGCGGCGTGCCCGGAGTCCAAAATGATCCTAAACTGACGCAATTAGTCGAAAGTGTGGCTTTAGAAGCTTTAGGGCGATCGCGCGTCCAAATTTTACCAGAACCATCCCTCGGTGCAGAAGATTTTTCGATGTACCTAGAACACGCGCCGGGAACCATGTTTCGCTTGGGAGTGGGACTGGCTGACAAACCCAACTATCCCCTCCATCACCCGC